>NZ_JARGYT010000141.1:0-560 GCF_034470605.1 Candidatus Cyrtobacter comes | reverse complement strand
TATTATCGAAGATACTCCAGAAAGGTTGATTGAGGTTGAGGGTATAGGCGCTCTGAGAGCCAAGAAGATCACAGGTAGTTTTCAGGAACAAAAAGTAGTAAGGGAAATTATGATCTTTTTGCAATCTCATGGTGTTGGCACATCCAGAGCAACTAGGATATATAAAACCTATGGGAACGATGCTATAGAAAAGGTATCTAAAAACCCATACGACCTTGCAAGGGATATTAGGGGAATAGGATTTTTATCCGCAGATAAGATCGCACAAAATCTTGGTATAGGCCTTAACTCTATGATCAGGGCAAGAGCTGGTATAAATTATGCACTTATGGAGACACTTAATGATGGCCATACCGGATATCCAGTTAATGACCTACTGAACAAAGCAGAAAAGCTACTTGAGATAGAAACAGAAACTTTACAGGATGCTTTGAATGCAGAAGTAAAAGCAGAATTTATCATAATTGATGAAATATCAGAAAAAACAATGTGCATTCCTTGCAGGGTACTACGGTTACGAGAAACAGATAGCTTTAAATCTTAAAAGATTACTTGAAAAA
>NZ_JARGYT010000140.1:0-732 GCF_034470605.1 Candidatus Cyrtobacter comes | reverse complement strand
ATAACAATATTCCTGTAATTCCTGGGCGGAAGAATCGCATTGAGCCTATAGAATACGATAAAGATAAATTCAAATTGCGAAGCAAGATAGAAAATTTCTTCGCTAAACTCAAAGAAAATCGACGCTTAGCATTACGATTTGAGAAATCCGATCTCTCTTTCCTTGCCTTTATAGCTTTAGCATCTATTAAATACAACCTTTGTTAACAGTGCCTATAATGATAGGGTATGCCTGCTATTCTATATGCGCTATAATCCCTATTATCTCTTGTGATTATTTTAAGTAGAGATTTATAACTAACAAGGCCAGAGCCTCTTTTATGTATCTCACCTTCATCTCTTTTTCCTCGTATTGTAAATAGTATGCCAATCATGGTAATGACCATTGAGGAGGCTTTGATGCTTATCTTGATGCCTTTAAAAATATGATTTTCAAGCAGCTTAACCTGATTGAGCCAATATGTAGAATTTATTATTGTAATAGCTTTGGCAGATTTATTTGGATAAACATTAATAAGTTGTTCATACTTTCCAAATATAACAAAAAGCTTGCTCAAATAGTATTCCTGATACCCGGACCAGTTAGTTTTTTCAGTATTTAAATAAAGGTAAACTGATAAAGAGATAATGAATGAAAAAACAAAAATAAGCAAAAGAAGTGCAATGACCTGCCTAAACATGCGCGTGCCATGGGCTAGTATTTGCCCACCTTTTGTGAATCTTCTTATCATTG
>NZ_JARGYT010000139.1:0-1097 GCF_034470605.1 Candidatus Cyrtobacter comes | reverse complement strand
AATCGACGCTTAGCATTACGATTTGAGAAATCCGATCTCTCTTTCCTTGCCTTTATAGCTTTAGCATCTATTAAATACAACCTTTGTTAACAGTGCCTATACAAACTACGAAGATAACTGATGCAAAAATCACAACAAGCGCTATAACTATAGAAAATAGATTAGATAAAAGTAATGCGCTAATTTTAATCCATGTTGCGCGTCCAAATAACTCTTTAAATGGTTGGTCAAATATAGAAAAAATTGCCCCAGGACCATTCGATAAATCGATATTATTATAATTAAATACACTGGCCCCGCTCAATATTCTCGATATTATATCCGCAGATCCAGTAGTTACAAAATTAAAGAACGTATCGTTAAAAAACTCCCAACTTCTTTCCGATATCAAGGCAATAACAACTGAAGTTTTAATTAGCCTGTTTGCAAGCTCTTGTTTGTTGAAATTTGCAATACCAATCAAGAAGGAAGCGGCACTTATGGCGATATAAATTGCTAGAGTCGTTTGTATGGCCCCAATAAAATTCTTACCTTTAATTAAATTTTCAAAAACTTTTTTTACAACACCATCAGCGCGATCTTTTGAATCATATTTAAAAAAGTAATTGTATATCCTATTCACTATTTGCGATACTGGCTTAAATGCACTATCGCCATCATCCTTCTTTACAACCATAACAGCATAACTACCCGCCATATTGTAGAATGTACAATTCCCAGCACCGCATGCCCCCTGAACTTGCGCTGGATTAATCTTGAAAAATAAAACACCCTTTTTATCTTGCTGTTCAAAAATAGGTTTTAACGTTTTTGTTCCATCTAATATCTCAAGTGGAACATTGTACCATTTGGCGTTTTCAGGCTCGTAAAGATCTTTTACTGTATTCTTATAAACAATAGCATATTGGAGACCCTGCCCCTTTTCTATAGGGCACCCCCTCCATGAAACAGTAACGTCAATTCCACCACTGTATTTAGCACGTGGGTCTGCAGAATCATTAGGCACTGTTAACAAAGGTTTTGCCAAATAATGGAAAAGATGCAATATTATATTGGAGGCGATAAATATGGTATTTAGATGGATAAAAGGTTGTTTC
>NZ_JARGYT010000138.1:0-1099 GCF_034470605.1 Candidatus Cyrtobacter comes | reverse complement strand
GAAACAACCTTTTATCCATCTAAATACCATATTTATCGCCTCCAATATAATATTGCATCTTTTCCATTATTTGGCAAAACCTTTGTTAACAGTGCCTAAGGTGTTCCTTCCATTCTTTCTATACTTCTTACATCCTTCTAAATATAGCTCTAAACCGTTATAAAATGTCATACTAAAAAGAGGTGAATAATTATCTAAGGAGCAGTTAATGGATATACGAATATGCTTGGCTTGAGCCCATTTTTTCTCAATGGGATTTAGATCAGGAGAGTGTAGATAAAGTAGCCAGCATTGTTTATCAATTTTTGCATATTTTTCCCTTGTGGAAAGCGGTATTATCCATCTCAATTGTTTTGAGATGCTGGGTAGTAGCAACTTCTCAACCTAAACGGCTAGTGCAACACCCAGATTGCTTGCTATCTACTGATAATTAGTAATCCAGGTTGTGGTTAGAAAAAGTGGTAATTGAATGGTTTGCTCATCATCCCTGCAAGGAGGCTAGAATCTTAGTTGCAATTGGCTTAATTTAGCGTGTAGAATATACTCTTTATGATATCATAGAAAACAGCATAATTGATAATGCTGCTTTCCATAAAGACCGCCTTATTATCTTGATTCAGAAAAAAGACGAATCCAGGCCAAGCACATAAAACAATCATGCAAGCAAATAATCTTTTCTTCAAAAAGACTTTTTATAACGATTTAGATACCGTATTTACTAACAAATTCAGACATCAAATCAGATAATAATATACCAGTATCAAAAACGCTCTTTGCACCAGTAAAATCATACCAATCACCACGTGGATACATAAAGCTGCTAATTGCAACTCTATAGGATTTATCTAATTTAATTTTATGAATCATTGTATAAAAATCACCCCCCTTCCTATCATTGGGCATATTGCGAGTGTGATGCATTGCCTTGCGTAAATCAGCACCAGAAATTTCCACAAAAACCAATGTATTATCAAACGGTATAAGTTCTTTGATTGTTTTATAGGCACTGTTAACAAAGGTTTTGCCAAATAATGGAAAAGATGCAATATTATATTGGAGGCGATAAATATGGTATTTAGATGGATAAAAGGTTGTTTCC
>NZ_JARGYT010000137.1:0-1106 GCF_034470605.1 Candidatus Cyrtobacter comes | reverse complement strand
GAAATATAGATTTCTTATAAAAATAACACAAAAATACAACCTGTTTTTTAGTAGTTGCGAAAGTGAAAAGTCGAAAATTTTGTCATACATTTGTATGACGGCCCAAAAGTACCGTATTATGGGCATTACAGAAATTTGTCATACATTTGTCATACACAATTTTTTTAGGTGTCATACATTTGTCATACAACATAAAATTTTGTCATACATTTGTCATACAGAGGCCAAGCCCCATTTTACCACACCTTCATAAAAAGTGTCATACATTTGTCATACACGTGTCATACATTGTATGACAACTTTAGTTGCTACAGGTGTACAGCGCTCATATGGCTCCAGCCAGGAGTAAGACTAAACCTTCAAACTATAAAATAATAATCTGTAATTTTAATTAAAATTGATAAAGAGCCTCTCTGGCAATTGAAGAGATATTTAATAATAAAAATTAATAATAAAGGTTTTATTGATACGAGCAAAATCTAGAGCTGATAGATTATTTTTAATTTAATGAAATTAATTAAGTGCCTTTGTTTTGATCTGTTGAAATTTAATTACAAATTAATTGAAATTAATTGAATTTATAGAAAATTATTATATAATAACTTATATGCTTTTAATTAAAGAAAATGAGGAAAGATAATGAATTTAAAAAAATAATTAATTCTTCAGATAAAATTAAACTGATAAATAATTATCTAAACAAAAAGTTTCAAAAAAAAGTTATAGGATTTGCATCTAGCTTTATAAACTATAATAAAAGTTCTGCTAGGGTATGAACTTATACTGGATTGCTAAAACTAAATTCTATCAAATTTCTCTTGAGAAAACTTTATTTGATGAAACTATCTTAAGAAGAACTTGGGGATCAATTCAAAATAAGTCAGCAAGATCCAAAACACATTTTGTAACTTCTGACAATGAAATTAAAAAACTTATTGCTCAAGTTCATAAAAAGAGAATTGCTAGGGGCTATAGACTTTTAAATGATTTGCAATATAACGATTTACATAGGCACTGTTAACAAAGGTTGTATTTAATAGATGCTAAAGCTATAAAGGCAAGGAAAGAGAGATCGGATTTCTCAAATCGTAATGCTAAGCGTCGAT
>NZ_JARGYT010000136.1:0-1259 GCF_034470605.1 Candidatus Cyrtobacter comes | reverse complement strand
GAAACAACCTTTTATCCATCTAAATACCATATTTATCGCCTCCAATATAATATTGCATCTTTTCCATTATTTGGCAAAACCTTTGTTAACAGTGCCTAATATTTGCAGCAAGTAGCCCATAGTTCTCAATTTGAGTTTGCGCTATAATAAAATACGCATCTCCAGCAAAATAATTGTGTAATAATATTGAGATATCATCTTCCGTGTACCAACTTCTCTCATTAATGCCTACATTGTGCGCCCTATTACTACTAGTTAGCTTTGCTGTATGCTTGAGTGTATCACTAGAGATTCCATCATTCTCACTAAGATCCACATATGTAAGGGATAGCAACACTCCAAAATCTATAGCATCATTTAAAGACCAGGCCCCTCGATCACCTATTTTATTATTATGAAGATCGAAAATTTCTAGATTAGAAAATGCGCCTTTATTATTATTAAGAACTTCTACAAAATTTATTAAAGCACTATCTACAAGTTGATTAGAGCTCATATTCAAAACTCTCAACACAGATGATACACCGCTCATAAAAGGGCTACCACCAAAAGGCCCAACTAGCCATCCGTTATCCCATATTTGATTGCCACCTACATATACAGACCTAATTCCCGATATATGTGGTGCTGACATATATTGACTACTTAAAGCATATGCTAAAACCCTAAAGCCTCCAGATGTAATTAAATTAGAACTCAAATCAAGAGATTCAACACCATATAACAAATTATTGAAAAACCATGATAAACAGCTCAGAACATCATCACTAATTTTAGCATTACTTAACTTTAAGTTCTCAATTTTCCCCTCAAATTGTAGAATTGAACAAATAGAATGTGCCAAATGCCACATATCCCTAGATGTTATGGGTATATTGCTTATGTCTATAGATTGAACTTCAGACAATAGATTTCTATCAAAGGCTAGCATAAAACCTTTAAAATCAAAAACCTTTACGCTATCATCGCGCAATTCAAAACTATTATCGTCATGATTGTATATGTCGGCAAAAGCAAAATTACACGCACCAGAGGGCTCAGCATCATTCTGAAGATCAACACCTGGCAAATCTTCAGCAACAACTGATTTATTTACATTCTCATCATTTAATTTATCAGCATCACTAACCAAATTAATATCTGGCAAATCTCTAGGCACTGTTAACAAAGGTTGTATTTAATAGATGCTAAAGCTATAAAGGCAAGGAAAGAGAGATCGGATTTCTCAAATCGTAATGCTAAGCGTCGATTTTCTTTGA
>NZ_JARGYT010000135.1:0-1322 GCF_034470605.1 Candidatus Cyrtobacter comes | reverse complement strand
GAAACAACCTTTTATCCATCTAAATACCATATTTATCGCCTCCAATATAATATTGCATCTTTTCCATTATTTGGCAAAACCTTTGTTAACAGTGCCTAATGATATTTCGTGAGAATGCTTTTTTTTGAATGGACTCCATATGTATATGGGGCTTTTTATAGGGATAGTATAGTAATGCTGAAAGTCGATACTAATAAGTATCTCGCGCTAGATCCCGATACTAGCAAGTATATGCGCTTTATTTTAAACACCGCATTCAGCTTTGATGGCAATGTTTATTCTGCAGAAGGAGTGGTAAATTCTCCTATAAAGGAAGATAATACAAGCTGGGAGACTGATAATACTATCATATTTAGTAAACTAAACGATTGCATCAATACATTCTTAAAAGAGGGATTAATAGAAATTGCATCTAGTGAACTCAGAAAGAATAGGGTAGCAGTTCCAAAACAGAATACTGGCCTTGCTGTACAGGAGTGGTTTCCTAAAAGTCATGGCGTACCACTTGATAAAGTTCTTATGATGAAGGGGCTCTATTACCTATATAAAGCCCATTCTGCTATAAAACGCCATAATATTGAGGGAATTGTTCAATTATTACAGAAATTTTCTTATAAGGCGCAACCAGGCCATCATTCTATGGAGCATTCCAAACTAATGAGCAGGGCCATGGATCAGGCATGTACATTTTATCCTCGTAAAACACTCTGCTTGCCATACGCGGCAGCGCTTACAATAATGCATTTTGCACACGGCTATGATTGCGATTTCATCATCGGCGTACAAAGCATACCATTTCATTCTCATGCATGGGTTGAGGTTAATAATAATGTTTTAACTGATAACGAAGAACTAAAAGAGAAGATGGCTTACATATTACGAATCAATCACTCTGGGATATATTAATTTAAATTAAGGACTAATATGATATTATTTGGTGGTGGGGTATATTCTGGCTCTTCAGAGCCAGTAGATAGTATATTATCTTATACAAAGAACGGAATCGTATCTGATGAGACCGCTTTAGAGTTTGATAACTTTAAGATCGTTGCGGGCAGTAGGGATGATGCAAGAAGCATGCATTCAATAATTAAGCTAAGAGATGGATTTATACTTGGATTTCTTTTTGAAAAAAGAACTAATAAAAAAGTTACATCCTTTAGCGATGATTTAGTAAGAAAAATAATAGAATCAGATGGCAAATACCTAGGCACTGTTAACAAAGGTTGTATTTAATAGATGCTAAAGCTATAAAGGCAAGGAAAGAGAGATCGGATTTCTCAAATCGTAATGCTAAGCGTCGATTTTCTTTGAGTTTAGCG
>NZ_JARGYT010000134.1:0-1334 GCF_034470605.1 Candidatus Cyrtobacter comes | reverse complement strand
GAAAATTTGTTGAGGATAATATTAATAGTTGTTTGATCCTGGAGCATTAATCAATGGAATGAAAAGTTACTCTAAGGAAAATTTATTTCATTTAATTCTTTCAAATTCCCATCTCGTACAGACTCGGGTAAGACAAAAGAAAATTTATCCAAAATGTTAATATGTTTGGGGTCATGAGAGAATTCGGACTTTTTAGCACGCTAAGGAATTTCTATAATTATACTGTTATTTGGTAATAACTTCTCAAATTTTGCGTAAATCTCATCAATTTTTGATTGATCTTTCTCTGGATTTTCAATCCATCCTTCAATGAGGGCAATTTTGTCGTTCTCCTTAATTTTGTGATAATTATCAAAGAGAAACGCTTCTAAGTGATTTGGAAATCCATATCCTTCAAGTTTAGAAAGATTGGCAATATCGTTATCGTCTTTACCATCTTTATCAAATAGGGCAAAACATTTGATACCTAGTTCATCATATATTTCATAAAATCTACTGATATTATCTTTTCCTGTGCACTCAACAATTGAAATATTCAAATCTTCAATAGTTTTACCTTTGTTTTTAGTTTTGATAATATATTGCAAAAATAGTAAATCAGTATACCCCTCAACTAAAAACACAAAGTCAGCAAAAAATGCGTTATTAAAAGATATTTTATTACCTTCAGTTGATTGTTGCTTCTCTGTTAGCTTTCCAGCTTTGCTAGTTACTTTACATTTTGTGCCATCTGAATCATTTTTATAAAAGCGTCTAATCTCATTTGAACTCTCATAAGATAAAAATTCAGATGAGTGTGTTATATAGAAGATTTGTGCATTATTCGAAAGATTTTTGAGTACATTGTATAGGCTCTTTTTTGCATGTGGGTGTAGATATAACTCTGGTTCATCTATAAAAATAGGATTCACATCAGTTCCTTTAAATGTAGCCAAAGCTCTAAAACATGCAATAATAAAAGAATTCTGAACACCACTCCCTTCATTTGCCAGATTTACTTCTTTATCATTATAGAATTCCAAACTCTTTAGAAAGTGATGCTCATCATATAAACTAAATTTAGCTTCAATACCTTTCTTATCAATTTGAGTACAAAACTCTGTATTTACTTTTTGTTTAAAATCACGAAATTTAGCATCTTTTAGCAAAATATCCATTGCCTCCTTCATCTTTTTAGTAAACTCCTCTTTCGTTGCCTGCTTAAAAAAGTTAGAATCATAAAAATATTTACCAAGCAGACTCCATCCATTTGTTGGCATTATAGATTTTATAGTTCTGTCAGATCCAAGATAATTTATTTTGTATTTGTTACGCTCTTCATTTTTTGGTTTTTT
>NZ_JARGYT010000133.1:0-1517 GCF_034470605.1 Candidatus Cyrtobacter comes | reverse complement strand
GGAAACAACCTTTTATCCATCTAAATACCATATTTATCGCCTCCAATATAATATTGCATCTTTTCCATTATTTGGCAAAACCTTTGTTAACAGTGCCTAGGAAAAGCGATGATGCTGTATATTACATCATTAATAGGAATTGGGATTTTATTGATGCTTTCCCCGATATTTATCACATTAATGTTATTTGGTTATACAAAGTCAATTTTTGATTCATGGGTAAAGCAGTTAATCTCATTCATGATGCAGCCCATATTGGTCTTTATATCCATTACTATATTTATTACATTAATTATTGCTCTTCTACATATTACCTTGGGGTTCACTGCCTGTAAAACTTGTTTATTAGGTTTCTTTATACCAGAGGTTGTGGATATTTGTATATTACCAGGTTATGTACATCTATTAGGGGCTCATACTCCGCCGGATGATGCGTTTACTTCACCAATGCCATTTATGGTAGCTCTGGCATTTTTGGTGTTGGTGCAGGGTATGTATGCATTCTGCTCTTTCGCATCAAGTATTGCTTCTATAATTGCAACCGGTAGCTTTAGTACCATGGACCTTACATCTATAGCCCAAGCTTCTAACCCTATTACTAATGTTGCTGGAGTTGTTGCGGGCGCGCTGGGAATTGATGCTGCATCAATGCATGCAAGGGGAGGGGTAAGGGAGCAGGCTGCAAGAGTGGCAGCTAGTGGGTCAGGAGATAAGCCTGAGCAGGGAGATAAGCCTGAGCCGGGAGATAAGCCCGAGCCGGGAGATAAGCCTGAGCCGGGAGATAAGCCCGAGCCGGGAGATAAGCCTGAGTCGGGAGATAAGCCTGAGCCGGGAGATAAGCCTGAGTCGGGAGATAAGCCTGAGTCGGGAGATAAGCCTGAGCCGGGAGATAAGCCTGAGTCGGGAGATAAGCCTGAGCCGGGAGATAAGCCTGAGCCGGGAGATAAGCTTGAGCCTGGAGATGGGCTGGAAGATGGCGCTAAGCGCGATGATAATCAGGTCGAAAGCGAGCTGCTCAATGAGCAACGAAATGATAGCAAAGAAGGTGATCTTAAGCCTCAAGAACAGGCCGTTCCAGGGGATGTAGTAATGGATGGTGATCAGTTATATGATCCAAGGAGTAATAGCGATTCCGAGCCTCAAGCAGAAGCTAGGGGGGATGACGCTCTAAAGGATGAACTGGATGATAAAGATGATGTGGCTGATTCTAAGATCCCTGAAGATGGAGGTGCTGATTCCAAGATTCCTGAAGATGATCGTCTGGAAGAAAGGAGTGATGGGGTTGAGGATGGTCTACATGATCCAAGGGGGGATCCTCAAGATCCTAAAGATGATCCTAAAGATGAGAATATAGAGGTGCGGGATAAGCCAGCAGATGGTGATATAAAGTATGATGCTGTTGATCAGCCCATAAATGCTAGGCACTGTTAACAAAGGTTGTATTTAATAGATGCTAAAGCTATAAAGGCAAGGAAAGAGAGATCGGATTTCTCAAATCGTAATGCTAAGCGTCGATT
>NZ_JARGYT010000132.1:0-1688 GCF_034470605.1 Candidatus Cyrtobacter comes | reverse complement strand
TGATATTTCGTGCGCCGATGATTTAACTGCCTCAGTATCAGGTTGCTACATAATAGAGGATAAGGGCTATGATAGCAACAAGCATCGCTCTTATTTGCTATCAAATAACAATATTCCTGTAATTCCTGGGCGGAAGAATCGCATTGAGCCTATAGAATACGATAAAGATAAATTCAAATTGCGAAGCAAGATAGAAAATTTCTTCGCTAAACTCAAAGAAAATCGACGCTTAGCATTACGATTTGAGAAATCCGATCTCTCTTTCCTTGCCTTTATAGCTTTAGCATCTATTAAATACAACCTTTGTTAACAGTGCCTATGCAATTTGCTCACCCTTTGCTATCTTTGTTCTAAAAAGCCCACCATTAATTATCACAGCATCAATTTTTTGCTCACTATTATACCTCTTAAAGATTTTTTCAACAAAATATGCGCTCATTTCCTTAAATGTAAGATCGCTTGATGCGGTAGCGAGGACAGTTTTTACTTCCTTTTCATATACTAAAGCAGCAGATTTCACCATATTATCAACAGCATTATCGGCAATAATTGAATTGCGTTCTGAATATAAGTCTTTAACAATTGGTACAATGATATGAGAATTTGTATCTATCCTTAAAGCCCCAATGCATTTGCCATAACTAACATGCTTCAACAACAGCCTTACCATTTAGCATGCCTGCAACATTTGTATGAGTATGGCCTGATATTATTGCATCTATGCCTTCTACTTTACTTAGCTCTTCAATCTCAGCTCCAGAAACAACGCCACTAACTTTATCCTGGAGAGCTCCAATATGTGTTAATGCTATTATATAATCAGGTGAATGGTTTTTACGAATATCTTTTACTAACTCATTTGCAATAACGGCAGCGTTATCAAATAATAAACCACCTGCGCTGCTCAGTGTTGAGCCTGGAACTGTGAAGGCAGATTCTGTGGTGGTAAAGCCTATGAATGCAACTTTATAACCTGATATATTCAGTATCTTATACTTTTTAAAGAGAGAGCTGCCATCTGAGCTTTTTAAATTTGCAGATAAAAACTCAAAACCACCATCTTTTTCCCATTTTTTAAAGTGATCAAGCCCCCAATCTAGGTCGTGATTACCAACAGCAGAGAGTCTTACACCTATTATATTGAAAAATGGTGACACAATATCTCCATGAGATACGTTTGAAAGAAAACCACCTTGATATAAATCACCAGCAGCAACAACTACAGAATTATCTTGAGTTGCACCTAAGGATTTTTTATAATCATTAAGTCCAGAAGCGAATTTTGCAAATCCTAATGCATTTTTTGATTCATCAGAATATCTGCGTAAATCATTAAAAGAAAAAATAAATATTTCCTTTGAATGTGCGTTAACTATAAAAGTAAATAAAAAGGTATAGAGCAAGATTGCCAGTAAACTTTGTCTAAAAACAAAATACATACAAATCACCGAGACAAAACGCGTGGCACTGTATACGAGCTAGCAGTATATTTCAATATATAGATAGCTAATAGATATAATATCGAGCTTTTATGATAAATAGAGGCTGTTTTGCTAAATCATATTCAGCAGATTTTAATCTAGAGATTCTTAGGCACTGTTAACAAAGGTTTTGCCAAATAATGGAAAAGATGCAATATTATATTGGAGGCGATAAATATGGTATTTAGATGGATAAAAGGTTGTTTC
>NZ_JARGYT010000131.1:0-1797 GCF_034470605.1 Candidatus Cyrtobacter comes | reverse complement strand
TAATGCGCTTCTTTACTGAGCTTTTCCACGGTTTATTCCTAGTTTTCTGAGGCTCTATCGCCTTCTTCCATCTACTTTAGGTTCTAATAGATATGTAGAAACTTAGATCTTCATATCTTCTGCATGTAATTTCATTACTTTCTTTCGAAATTGTAATGTCATTTTACCTCACATTTGTTCACATCTACTATATAGTATGCCATTTTATACTATCTTAGCTATATATGGTTGCTCTGCTTATTTTATATAATCTACATATATCTTCTTTACAGGCTTTTAAACTTTCAATTACCTCTTCTCTAAGAGAATACGCTCTTCCCATTCGAAAATATTATAACTAACCAATGATATTATCATCTTATTTGATAATATAAACCTCTTTTGCCTAAGCTATATGGTTTGTTTAATTTGTTTCTGGGATTTTCAATCTTCATGGATGTTTGCTTATTAAAATTAAGTCAGATGATGGGGTTTTAAGGTTCAGCAGTGGAGGCGCTCATTCGATTGGTAACTTTAGAAGATTATCTAAAGATTACGAAATCACCACTTCTTCGGCTAAGGCTTTTATAGAATTGGCAAAAATTATGATGAAATTTTGTCAAAAAGTTTACTGGTTCTTATTTAACCAAAATTATAAAGTAAGTAGTTTTTAGTATAAACAGTGTTCTCCATTTTTCAGAATCGTAAAATGCCCCATAGCTAATTTATAATAAACCAATGCAGCCTCTAAATCGTTTAATGGCTCATTATAATCTTCAAATGATAGTATAAAAGTACCAAAATGAATTGGTATATTAACTTTACTACCAAGTATAATACTAGCTTTAACAGCTTCGCTTGGATTCATATGTACGTACCTGAAGCTATCTGGTTTATATGCACCAATAGGTAATAAAGAAACGTCTATAACTCCAATATTTCGCTTGATCAACAAAAATTGATCCTCATCATAACCGGTATCTCCAGCAAAATAAATTGTCTTATTATTATGAGATTTTATAACAAAACCACCCCATAAAGTTGTATTTTCATTGTTAATAAACCTTCCGGAAAAATGCTGAGCTGGCACAAAAGTAATTACTAAGCTATTACCAATATCTATATGTTTATATTCTTGCCACCAATCTAACTCTATGATTCTCTGGCCATTTACTCCTATTTTTAATAAAACCTCCCTAACACCCAACCCTACCAAAAATACTGGATCATTATTCTGAATTAACTGTCTAATAGTGTTACAATCCAAATGATCGTAATGATCATGACTAATTAAAATAAAATCAATTTTTGGCAAATCTTCAATTTTTATTCCAGGAGCAGCCTTTCTCTTAGGACCCAAAAATTGAACTGGGCTCGTTCGCTGAGACCATATAGGATCTGTTAATATAGTATAACATGATACTTTTATTAACATTGTTGAATGATTTATAAGAAATATAGAATCAACTTCATTTTGCAGTATTTTTGAGGGATTAACCTGATGTACAGGCACATTTTTTGGCCACTTGGGTAATTTTCCTGATAATAGCCTCTTTAAAAACAATAAATAAATTTTATCGTCGTTTCTTTCATTATTTCTTTTAATATTAGAAAATTTCTTGCCATCAAAATGATCAGTCTTAGAACCATTGTAAAATCCTTGATATGAAATCTTATTTATCCAAAAGTAAAATAGTATTATAAGCAAAACACAAATACTAGGCACTGTTAACAAAGGTTGTATTTAATAGATGCTAAAGCTATAAAGGCAAGGAAAGAGAGATCGGATTTCTCAAATCGTAATGCTAAGCGTCGATT
>NZ_JARGYT010000130.1:0-1887 GCF_034470605.1 Candidatus Cyrtobacter comes | reverse complement strand
AGACGCCTTTGTCTCTCCATCTTATAAAACGCGTATTACTCCAACATCCGTAAGCAGGAGGCAAATCTCTCCATGGAGAGTTCTTAAGATCCAAAAAACATATATTATGAACACTACGTATTTTAGGTTTTTTACTACTTTTGCAATATAAGCTACAATTAATTGATGAAAAAGCTTTTGATATGCATATTATAAATATAATATGTTAGCGAAGCTAATAGGAGAATTATTATTTCTGTAATGAAAACTACACCTTTCCAGAATAACTTTAAAAATCTTTTTAATGCCGGGTTATACCTGAAACATAGAGATTTGCTGTTTGCAATCTCTATACTCTTAATGATAGGTGTGCTGATTTTTCCAGTACCTGCAATTATCTTAGATATGCTACTGAGTATATCTATCTCATGTTCTGTTGTTATATTAATGACGGTTCTTTTTATAGAAAAACCATTAGATCTAAGTTCGTTTCCAAGCATACTTCTGATTATAACTGTTTTAAGACTTTCATTAAATGTATCAACAACAAGGCTTATTCTTTCAAATGGGCATTTGGGTACAAGTGCGGCTGGCCACGTTGTGGAGGCTTTTGGTTATTTTGTTATGCAGGGGTCTATTGTAATAGGTACAATTGTTTTTGCTATCCTTACTATTATAAATTTTGTTGTAATAACAAAGGGCTCTGGGCGTATAGCAGAGGTGGCGGCAAGATTTAGTTTAGATTCAATGCCAGGTAAGCAAATGGCAATAGATGCGGATTTATCATCTGGCGGAATTACTCAAGATGAAGCAAAAAAAAGAAGAAAAGTATTAGAAGATGAGAGCACATTTTTAGGGGCAATGGATGGTGCCAATAAATTTGTGAGAGGTGATGCTGTGGCAGGGCTATTAATAACATTTATTAATTTTGTGGCTGGGATAGTTATAGGTGTTGTGCAAAAAAATATGTCATTTGATACAGCATTGCATACCTATACTATACTAACAATAGGTGATGGTTTGGTAAGCCAGATACCTGCGCTTATAGTATCAATTGCGGCCGCTCTGTTAGTTACAAAATCTGGAGATAAAGGGCCTGCGGATAAAGAAATATTCTCTCAACTAGCGGGGTATCCAAAGGCTTTAGCGGTGAGTGGATCGCTTGCTTTTTTTATGGCTGTAATACCAGGTACGCCGGCAGCACAATTTATGATAGCTGGTACAATTTTAAGTGTAACAGCATACTTGTTATATAAAACTAAATTACCTCTTGAACAAACAAAAAAATCAGAAGATTCTATATCCGTGCAGCAAAAACGGAGTGAGCAGGCAGATGATTCTATACCAAATATAGATGTTATAAGAGTTGAGTTAGGGTATGGGCTACTTTCCTTGACCAATGAAAAAGCTTCATCTAGCAAAATTACAGATCAAATTAAGGGGTTAAGAAAACAGTTTGCAAAAGAGCTAGGTATAATAATCCCATCTGTAAGAATACAAGATAATGCACAGCTAGGGGCAGAGGAATATATACTGAAGATAAAAGAGATCGAGGTAGGAAAAGGTAAGTTAAAGCCTAATAAGTTGCTTATAATGGATCCTACTGGGAATGAGATAAAAATGCATGGTGATAATACAATAGAGCCAGCATTTGGTTTAAAAGCTAAGTGGATTGATAAAATAGATAGAGAGGAAGCTGTATTAAATGGGTATACGGTTGCAGATCCATCTACTGTTGTTGTAACCCATTTATCAGAGCTTCTTAAGGAAAACATATCTGAGCTTCTCACTTATTCAGAGGCGCAAAGATTAGGCACTGTTAACAAAGGTTTTGCCAAATAATGGAAAAGATGCAATATTATATTGGAGGCGATAAATATGGTATTTAGATGGATAAAAGGTTGTTTC
>NZ_JARGYT010000129.1:0-1964 GCF_034470605.1 Candidatus Cyrtobacter comes | reverse complement strand
TATAACAGATGGATAGTTTTTAGCTTTAAAAGTGCCAAATCCAACGATTTTTAGCTCGTCGTTTTCTTTCATAACTTCGACTATAAGTTTGAGTACGGAATTCATTATATGAGATGTTTTTACTTGTGACTGTCCTAATTCTTTGGAGAGTAGATCAACAAATTCAGTTTTATTCATAAAAGGAACCATGAAAATCTAATACAGTGTATGGTGCGTATCTACACGTATGTTCTCAGTATATTTAGCTTAACTAGAGGTAATAAGATAGGCTAAATAAGGGCTTTATAAGCTAATAAGTAGTAAAAATTCTTTACAAATTAGGCAGAAATCTCTTAATTTTTTCCTTATATGTTTTTTCTGCTAGCTGCTCATCCTCCTTGCTAAGGCTTTTGCTTGCAATAGCCTTAATATTTATATAGCTGTCTAGTATAATTTTAGCTAGCTCTTGATAGTTTACATCTTGGCTTGGTGCATTACAGCTGATAGCTGGGGTACTATTTTCATAGATGCGATCTCCAATAGCTCTATTTTTAATATACTGACCAAGCGATACATTTTCTTTTTTTGCAAGAGCTTCTAAAACACTTTTTTCTTCTTCTGAAAGTCTAATTGAAATCATCATATTATATAATTACTAAAAAATTGATCTAATGTTGCCTCAGCTAAGGTATTCTCAGGCTTTATAACTTCACTTTTATTGTTTTGCAAAACATCATTTTTGGTATTATGTAGATTTATGCGTCCCTTATACTTCAAAGTAGCCTTGGTAGAGGGAAAGCTAGAAATTTTCAGTACCAAATCTAGATTTGGCATAGCAAGGAATTCAGATGGCATTATAATGTTTTTTCTTTTTTCATTGGATTGAATACTAACACCATCTCTCATTTTATGAGCTCCGTACGACAACCCTTCTTTAAACTCTTCAACTTCAGAATCTCCAATAAGATCAGACGCCCATTTTGCTGTATCTGGATCATTTGTTCTAAAGATTCCTTTGGTATTACATTCAGAAACAATATTTTGTGCACCATTTTTAGAATATATCTCACGCAGCTGCGCTATATTTTGTATGCCAAGTACAAAGCATCCACCAGATGCTCTGGAAACAGCCAGTGCATTTGAAAGAGATGGTATCTTTTGTAGAGTTGGGAGCTCATCAATAATAAACCAGGTTTTTTCTTCTTTCTTTTGAGATATAAGCTCTCTTATTGCAATTTCAAAGAATGCGGTTTCAAGTGGCATCAGCTCGGCTTTATACTTAGGATTTGAGGTGATAAAGAGGATTGAGTCTTTTGCATCTCTCATCCAGTTTTTTATAATAAAGCTCTCACTCTTTTTGCCATGCATAAATTCAAGTGCATTCAAATAGGATGATATGACAAAAAGTACACTATAGGCGGTTTTGGGAGATTCTGGGTTAATTAAGTTTTTTGCATATGAATCTTTTAAAAAATATGCCATTTGCTCAGCATCTTTTTTTAGAAGAATATCTAATATTTCTTGGTTAGTTAGATCGCAAGATTCTTTAAATAGCTCTTTTAAAACAGCAGAGCAAACAACTCTTGCAGCTTCTTCCCATATCTTATCACCATAGTCTTTCTCTGGTATAAAGCCGCTTATAATGCCCTTAATTTCTCTTTCATCAGTAATTTGAGCAAGTAGATTCCACTTTTCTCCTCTTTCATCAAATGGATTGAGTATATAATCTTTGTTTGGATCGTAAAACCAGCTCACATAATCGCATTTAGCATCATAGATTATAGCTCTGTCACCCCTTTTTCTGATCTGCTCTACAATATCACTAATAACCTGAGTCTTGCCAGAGCCGGTAGAGCCTGAAATTAGTGTATTTTGCATCTCTCCCCTAGGCACTGTTAACAAAGGTTTTGCCAAATAATGGAAAAGATGCAATATTATATTGGAGGCGATAAATATGGTATTTAGATGGATAAAAGGTTGTTTCC
>NZ_JARGYT010000128.1:0-2110 GCF_034470605.1 Candidatus Cyrtobacter comes | reverse complement strand
GAAACAACCTTTTATCCATCTAAATACCATATTTATCGCCTCCAATATAATATTGCATCTTTTCCATTATTTGGCAAAACCTTTGTTAACAGTGCCTAATATTTAACTAGCACTCCAAGCAATTTATAATAAGCAAAAATTAGAACTCTCAGATACCTGTTTATCAAAAGTAAATGTGTTTTTATATCCATGATTTAGGTTAATCTGCGCAATCAAACAATCAGAAAAATCTACTTTTGAAACCTCATAATTTTCTAAAGCAAGCCATATACAGCTATGATTTTCGAAAGCAAATTCATGTGTAGAGGCCATAAAGTTAATAGTAGATAAGATCTGATTTCTGGAATACTTATACCCCCTTTCCAGCACCCAAACCATTTCACATAGAACAACATTATTTACAAAGATTGATCCAGCAATACCTTTATAAGATTCAAGCAATTCAACAGATTTTTTGTATTGTTCTAAATTATCTTGAGTGATGTATCTAACAAGCACGTTTGTATCAATTGCTATCATTTTACATCCTGAATTATTTTATCCATTTCTTCGCACGATAGTGTGATGCTTGGTTTAGGAAGAAATCCTTTTAAATCAGTGATAGATTTATTTAAAGGCCTGATTACTATATAGCCCCCCTTATTTAAAAGCTCAACCCTACTTCCTTGAGCAAGCCCCATCTTACTTCTAATACCATAAGGTATAGTAATTTGTCCTTTTTCGTTTATCTTTGAATATAAAGCTTTATTCATATATATTTATATTATTAGCACTTGCAGCTATTTTATAGCAATTACCTAATCATAGCAATCATATGGGTAAAGTTATGCTATTAGTAAAAAAATGCGATTTTAATAAATTATTCCGAATTCATTAAAATCACCCCCTTCTCCTTCAAGGTCCCATCACCATTAACATAATCATAGAGAGTTGTGGTTGTTATGTTTAGCTTCTTTGCTATTTCTGATGGCTTGGCTTCTCTGTTTTGCATTGCTACCATTGCAATTCGCAGCGCTGCTCTGTCCATTTTCCTTGGCCTTCCTCCTTTTCTGCCCCTGGCTCTTGCTGCTTCTAGTCCTGCTTTTGTTCTTTCTTTAATTAGTTCACGCTCATATTCAGCGAGCGCTGCAAATATTCCAAATATCATCCTGCCATTCTTTGTGGTTGTATCTATTTCTGCTCCCTCTAATACTTTAAATCCCACTTCTTTCTTGCATAGTGTATCTATCATATTCACAAGATCTTTCATGTTCCTTCCCAGCCTATCTAGTTTCCACACTACAAGCGTGTTTCCTGGTTGCAGTGCTTTTATACATTCTTTCAGCCCTGGTCTGTCATCTTTTCTGCCTGATGCAAGGTCACTGTATATTCTATTTACTTCTACACCAGCTTTGATGAGTGCATCTGTTTGCAGATCTAAACTTTGAGATCCATCTGACTTTGAAACTCTAGCGTAGCCTATTAATACCATCTTAATCACCAAGAAAGATAATTTATACAATGTAATCTTGCGTTGATTATCTTAACGGCTTTTCTAGTGCTTTTCCAGATCAATTCTTGTATCATTGCTAGCTGTAAGATAAACGTTCGTTTTCCTGGTTCCTCACAACCACTATAAACGCGCATCATACAATATAACATTTTTCATCAGCATTTCCGTTGAGAGTATCTCCGTTGTATTAATCCTGTGCTCAATTGCTCTTAAGCGTGACATATCTTGTTCCTCTGATAGCTTTTTTATTACTCCAGACTTCATGTCCTGGAATGATACATTTCCATGTTTCTTAAGCAGATAACTATTATACAGACGATCATACATCTGTTTGTAATCTTGGTTCTTTATTAGGTTAAATGTTGATACCATTGGGTGAATTAATTGAGAAAGACCATATTTATCTCCATCAACTTCATACTCTTTCAAGATTATATAGTCGTTAAATTCCTTCTTACTTCCCTCTTTTTGGATAATTTTGGATACTTTCTCTGTCACTGCATTTGCTATCTCTTTTACTTTTTTGATTCTGTTTTCTTCAGCTCTGTTCATATCTAGCTCCCTATCCCCTACTCCATAATCTCCTCCCTTGATTCTTTCTATTGTCTCTTCTTTTAT
>NZ_JARGYT010000127.1:0-2116 GCF_034470605.1 Candidatus Cyrtobacter comes | reverse complement strand
AATGGACTCAGGCAAAGCAAATCCGCCGCTCCACACATTGCTCTAGCTTTTTAACTCTTATTTTATATGACGTTTTATATTGAGTTAGCTATATAGTTATTTAAGATATATTATTGAACGTACAAACACTATTCCAAGTGTTTTCTAAAACATTGATTACAGTAATTAGATATTTAATAGCTAAAGACGTCTAGCTGGGCTCTAAAAATTTACAGGAGCTTAGATAAAGTGGGATAACAAGTATCCCACTAGACAGAATACAACCCTAATTATAGGCTATCTCTTAGTAAGACCTTATGTATTAAGCATTGCTTTTATTTAGTTTTTATTTAATATCTTCATATTAATTACATATATGCCGTCACCTTTTTTTAGAAATATTCTCCGCGCTGCTGGACTTATTACTAGTGCCCCAACACTTGGTTCGCTTGCTGGTTTTATTACTGGTTCGGTTGCAAATGGGCTTGATTACCTTGCTCTTCATAATAATCAATATGCTGGCCAATTATCTATTAAACATCTGGGTCAAAGTGAGATTCATGATCCAGTATCCTATAAAGATAATTTAGACACCAATACATCTTTGGGTTTTGGATACCCTTCGGATCAAGATCTTTTTCCACTATTACTTACGGAACACAGTTAATTTAAAATTATGTTGAGATTATTAACAAGAAAAGGGCTTATGGAGTATCTGTCGTAAGTCTCAAAAGTATATTAAAAGCGGTTTTGTGCGTGGGAAGCGGCGCTATAGATGTAAGAGTTATTATTACACCATTACTAATGGTCATAATAAATATGATAATGCAACTAAGCGTCTTCCAATATATCTGAATATGGTTCGTAGAATTTCACATATATTGAATATACCCTTAGCAGCCTGTTTTAGCTGGATTAAGAAGGCTGGTCAAATTGTTAATTTGATTGTTAAAGAGCGCAAAAATCAGATTGAATATATTAAAATATTGGAGATAGATGAACTGTATACCTTTATTAAAAAAACCTATAAGAAGTGCAATCACTTGATATGAAAGAGGTAGATTGAGTGGGTTGATTAATGCATTTAACCATCAGCTTTTATCAATTGCAGGCTATTTTCCAGATCAAAGACAAGATTGGTCAGAGATTGGCTTTGTTGTCGCTTATTAAGGGCTGCAAACAGGTTATTTTTTATTAAGAGCATAACTTGTATAAAGAGCCTTATTTGACCAAAGGATTTAAGCTAACTATAGAAGATTGAGATCTTTATACGAAGCTTTTTAAAAGTCCTGCACAAAACGCTATACGATTTGCTATACATATTTTTACGAAACATTATAACATCTTTTATATTTTTCATTTATTACTTTTTGTTATAGCCCTAATATGTGCCTATGCTGCAAAAATATTTATCATAATAGAGTATGGACTTTTAGGATATCCTGTACATATTATGTGTTTCTCGGTTTATGGTGGGCATAGCTCAGCTGGTTAGAGCGCTAGTTTGTGGTACTAGAGGTCGCGGGTTCGACCCCCGTTGCTCACCCCTGTTTTATCTTATTGTTGAGGTTTCTTAATTTTAAGGTAGTAATATGGTTTTATCCTAAAGCAAAAAATAGAAACTATTAGTGTAACCCTTGAGAGGTTTATTGCCATTGTAGATAAAAATAAGATTCAATAGATCCTTTATTAAAAGATGTAATCAGGATACTATTTATTACACTAGATACATATAATAATTGTCATTATATCAAGCCTAATTTTGATTTGCGATAAAGATTTGGGTAGGGATCCGCTATAGTGGATCTATAACTTTGATCCTTGTTAGAAAATATAATAATTGTTAAACGCACTATTTCCTGATATTTGCCAAATCTTTTCGTACGGCAGAATATAGGCATTGTCATGCATAGATATATAGCGCCAAATCTCTAAACATCTATCTATATAGTCATCCTGAGCATGCATTTAGAGTAATGTTTCTTATTAAGCGAGCACCTTAGACTCGAGTTTTTAGCCTCTACTAAGCAAGTTTATCTAGGCACTGTTAACAAAGGTTTTGCCAAATAATGGAAAAGATGCAATATTATATTGGAGGCGATAAATATGGTATTTAGATGGATAAAAGGTTGTTTCC
>NZ_JARGYT010000126.1:0-2252 GCF_034470605.1 Candidatus Cyrtobacter comes | reverse complement strand
TTTTTTCAAGTATCTGTAACTGTGATTCGGTCAACAATATACCATCTTGAGCCATCTTTGCCTCTAAAGCTTTAAGTCTCCTCTTTAAATTATTCAAATCATGTCTGAGCCATATAGATCTTACCCCGCCTGGAGATACCATAATTCCTTGCCTTTTTAGCTCATTAGATACTCGTAGCTGTCCATATGCTGGATATTCTATTGCCATATCTAAAACAGCTTTTTCTACAACTGGGTCTACTCTGTTTGCCATGATTGGCTTTCTTCTGCTCATGTCTAGTAAAGCTTCTTCTCCTCCATTTTCATACAGTTCTTGAAATCTATAGTAGCTATCTCTGCTATAACCCATAGTTTTACATGCTGCTGATACATTACCAAGTCTTTTTGCAAGTTCTAGCAATCCTATTTTTGGTTTTATTATTTTTTGATTTAGATTCATTTTACACTACCTTTAAAAAATCGTTATTTTATTATAATGTAAGATTAAATGTCAACTAATACAGAAAAGTTACTCTAAGGAAATTTTATTTTATTTAATTCTCTCAAATTCCCATCTCGTACAGACTCAGGTAAGACAAAAGAAAATTTACCCAAAATATTAATATGTTTGCTCATTAAAGGGGAGATTCTAGCAATATCAGTGTCTTCAATTATTCTACCTTTTTCTTCCAATTGCTCTATTGCTTTTTGCATGTAGACCGTGTTCCAAATAACGATTGCATTAGTTACCAAACTTACTGAATTTAATTGATCTTCTTGATTTTCTTTATAATGTTTATAAATTTCTCCTTTTTTCCCATGATATATTGTCCTAAATACGCTATGACGGGATTCGCCTTTGTTAAGTTGAGTGAGTATATGTCTTCTATATTCACCATCATCAACATATCTCAACATATGAATGGTTTTTCTTATTCGTCCAATATTCACTAATGCTTTAGCTAAACTAGAGGGTCTATTATTTTTAAACAAAGATTTAATCAACTCATACGTGCTAATATATCCGAGTTTAAGTGATACAGCAATACGCAAAACATCTTCCCAATGTTTGATAATTATTTTTAAGCTTACTTTGTATCGTGCAATATCGTTAAGATCCTTATAATCAGCTGTTGAATCAATTCTCCAAAATCTTGAGGAGCCTGTATCTGCCATTCTGGGACTAAACTGATATCCAAGTAACCAAAATAATGCAAATATTATATCGCTAGTACCTGCTGTATCCACCATTACTTCGTTAATAGTTAATTTTGTTTGCTGTTGTGTAATAATATCAAGCACGTAAAGAGAATCTTTTAAAGTTCCTGGAATACACAAACCATTAGGTCCAGTAAATTGTCCAGAAGTCAAATTATAATATGTAAGTCCACGTTCATTAAAATATTTTTTATTTGGTCCTGAATTCACTGATTTTACAGCACACGCAAATCTTATACCGTCTCCAGATATAATATCACCACTCCCTATTTTTTGCGTTAATGGTAGGCCTATATGATAGTCCACAAGTCTTGCATTGGATTTTGCTATATTTTCCGAATTGAAATAATTTTGTTGAACCCAACTTAATTTTGCCCTTGATAATGTAGGTTCATTATTTTTTATTAATGGTTCGTAGCCAATGTTACAAGCTTCTGCCACCAGTATAGCACAAATATTTATATCTAGATCTTTCATTCTAGATTCTGATTCACTAATATGCATAAATTCTGAAGTAAATCCGGTAATTTTATTTACTTCCAGTAATAACTCTGGTAACTCAATTTGAGGTAATAAGTCAGATATTATAGTACGTGATAATATTAGGCTTTGTGATTCCTCAATCTTTTCTAATTTAGAAACTTGAATTTTCTTTTTACCTTTTTTATTTAAAACAATCTTGAGATTAGAATTTTTATCAAAATTGTTTAATGTAGTTGCATAAGCAAGACTCAAATCATTGCTCAATAAAATCACAGCATCTTGGGATTCAGTTGGTAATTTTAGTAATTTGCAAATCTCATTTTTCTTAGCTAACCACTCATCACCTGCAATAAGCTTATTTCTCGAATCACACCATTTATCACTATCTTCAACAAACAAATCCTTACTTCGCATATTGGATTGTAAATTGTCCAGAACACATAATGTATACCCGACATGATTAATTGTATTGTTATAGCTAAGATAGTATAAAATGGCATAATAATTGCTATATAGTAGATGTGAACAAATGTGAGGTAAAATGACATATCCAATACAATTTCGAAAGAAAG
>NZ_JARGYT010000125.1:0-2262 GCF_034470605.1 Candidatus Cyrtobacter comes | reverse complement strand
ATCGACGCTTAGCATTACGATTTGAGAAATCCGATCTCTCTTTCCTTGCCTTTATAGCTTTAGCATCTATTAAATACAACCTTTGTTAACAGTGCCTATAGTTTGAAAGTCCATACTGTGCTTGTTGCTTATAGCCTGACTATAACTAGCGGAAATTATTTTCATAGCTGGATTATTACCTATAACCCATGCAGGCCATGCAACATTAAAACATATAGATTTTAACGATCTTGGCGGCACGTTTATTATCAACCTCTTAATATCACCAGAAACAACAGCCTTTAGATATTCACAAAAAAGATCGAGGTGCCAATTATCCAAAAACTCTTTTTCCGGATTTAGATAATAAAATGTCTTTACTAAAAAACTCTTAAAATCATCTCTGAGTACCTTGCCTAATATATCAATAGTTGAATTCATGATTAATTTCTGCTCGAGTTAATCTTTCCTAAATAATTTAAGAAAGAGAACGCCGTAAGACCCATAAAACCCTTTATCAATAAATTATATCAATACAAAATTACTATAGACCACGACCCTGCTGCTGCCCCAGATACTTATTGCAAAAATCTTTCACAACTTCCTTATTAAGAGACAACTTGCCAGGACTATCTGCGCCTATCCATACCTTCAATCTTACGTGCAGTTTCTACTAAGAAGTCACTAACAGATTTAATATCATTAGCCAAAATAGCATTCTCCACACAATTATGGCGTTGAGCAATAAAATCACCAATATGCTGATTAAGAATGTTCTGAAGCTTATCATCAGTTATTAAGCGGCTTATTTCTTCAAGTGCCTTACAAATATTTATAAGATCATCATATTGTTCTTTACCAAGAAAAGTTTTTCCCCCAATATCCTTACTTACTTCATCCTTAAACTTTTGTATTCTAAGAATAAATGAATCTCGCCCAGATTGGGTTGGCAATCGTTAATTAACCAAGTATCATTAAATATGATTATAACCATAATTTTACGGCATGCAATCTTGGGTTAAATTATAGGATTACTTCATAATTAACAGATTCAAGTATTCATAATGAACTAATATAATATCCATCACTTTAATATCCATCACCTCATTATAGTTTTTATTATTTAAAATCTTTACAATCTATACTTTATTCTGTTTAATGGCTTGATAGGGTTTATATTAATATTGCCCCATGAGGCATCTATGGGTTTTTTGTGCGCTATATTTTTCGTTATGCGCACACTGTTTTTCTAACTCTGTGCTTTCAGATCTAGCAGGGTACGTGGATTTCTTTGCAAAACAGGATGCCGTTATATCAAAAAATATTGCCAACGCATCTACACCTGGTTATATAGCACTAGAGTTGCAAAAATCTGATCGCACCTCAATCTCTTTATCAACAACAAACCCACTACATATGGATTGCTCTTCAGATAATAGATTTGAGATAATAGAAAAAAGGGATTCACCAACAAGCATGGACGGCAATAGTGTAGATTTACAAAAAGAACTAATACAAAAAGATAAAAATGCTGCAGCATTCAAAAATGCACTACATATTTATAGCAAAGCTCGATCCCTTACTAAATTGGCAGCAGATGATAAATAATATGATTCTATTAACTATACTAATTAATATGTTTGTAAACATACCTTCTGCCGCACAAGATTTTTCATTACAAGAAGCTGCTATAGCAGCTTTATCTGGCATGGATGCACAAAGCCAGAGGCTTAAAGTTATAGCACAAAATATAGCAAATGCTGATAATGTTGCCAGAACACCAGATGCAGACCCATACAGAAGAAAGGTAATTTTTTTCAAAAAATCAAACGCGTTTGAAGTTGCAGTGTATGATATCAAAGATGATCTTTTAACTCCTTTTAATTTTAAATTTGACCCAAATCATATAGCTGCTAACAAGTATGGAGAAGTTACAATTTCAAATGTTAATATCGTATTAGAGAATATTGATATGGCAGAAGCTAAAAGAATCTTTCAAGCCAACGCCACCTCTTATGGTGTTACTAAACAACTTAAGGAAAAATTATTAGAATCAATGAAATAATTATGACTAATATGACAAATAAGATTGATAACGCTTATAAAAGAATTTCTGAATATGCAAATCAATTTAAAGGATCTGCCATAAATAGACAATCTGTTGATAATAGGCACTGTTAACAAAGGTTGTATTTAATAGATGCTAAAGCTATAAAGGCAAGGAAAGAGAGATCGGATTTCTCAAATCGTAATGCTAAGCGTCGATTTTCTTTGAGTTTAGCG
>NZ_JARGYT010000124.1:0-2324 GCF_034470605.1 Candidatus Cyrtobacter comes | reverse complement strand
GAAACAACCTTTTATCCATCTAAATACCATATTTATCGCCTCCAATATAATATTGCATCTTTTCCATTATTTGGCAAAACCTTTGTTAACAGTGCCTAAGAAGTTAGATGAAAGGGTCGCGGCCGGTAAGGGTCGTAATACAGATATAGCAGGTGTTAGTGGAGCTGGTTTAGGGGGTAAGCTTGCGGAGCTCAAAGTAGTAGTTGGTATGTTAGAGGGTAAAGAAGTGGATGGTAAACAAGGGAGAATAGTGTATGAGGATGGAACTGTAATTACCCCAGGTACTTTTAATGATATGAGTGATGAGGATAAAAAAGGTCTTATAGAAGTTATAGAGGGGCAGTTAAGGGAGGCTGAGCTTCTAGTTAAGCACGTAAGAGATATTAATGGTACGGCGCTGGGTAACTTGGCCAGGGCAGGTAAGGGTGTGCTTGATGCCTATAGTAATGGAGTTAAGGAAACTTACGCTTCTTTTTGCGAGCAGGGAGCTAAAGTACAAGGCAAGTTGAATGAGATAGCTGGAAATTGTGAAAAGCATGCTGCGCGTGGTATAGAGGTTATAAAAGCAATTTGTGAGGGTATAGGGAATGGTATTACTTCTATGGCAAAGGCATGTATGAGTGCTTTGGGTACGGCATATAAGAGAACGATCGGGGCTCTTGTAGATACGATTAAAACAGCAATGGATAAAGCGGATTCTCAAACATTAAATGTCCAGACACAAGAATTGCAGAATGGAATGAAGAATGAGTTACCTGCTGTTCACGGACTTTCTGATGGAGCAAGATCAGATCTGAATGAGCAATTTCAGGGGGCTGTAAAGCAAGCGGAAGGAATATTGAGTCAGGCCAGTGCGAAGCTTAGTACGGAGGATCAGATAGAGCTTGTAAACCACATGCGCGGTCAGCTTACAGAGCTTAGGGGTAGTGTTGGTTCACTGGATGCCCGTGATGCGCATAGTAGGGGTGCTGCAAATCAAATAGAAGAGTCGGCATTTAGGCTTGTTGAAAATTTTCAAAATAGCATTACTGCAAAACATAGCGAATTAGTAGCTAAGGTTGAAAAAGCAAGAGAGGCTGAATCACAGAAGAAAGATGGGCCACATGCGACAAGGGTTATGGAAGCAAAGGGGCAGCCGCAAACTTCTTTGGGTAAGGTGTGATTATGCTACTACCAGATGCCTATTTGCTATTTGATAAAAATCTTGTTGATCGTGCCGCCTTTTTAGGGTATAAATTACCCTCTTTGATTTTGATGATCTCTTTGTTTTCTGAATATGCCTAAATTAAAGATAAAAATGAACAGCTCGGTTAAAAAGAGGTTCTCTCTAACCGCTGGTGGTCTTGTCAAGGCTTCTCAGGCTAACAAGCAGCATAATATGCGCAAGAGGAGTAAAAGGCAGCTAAGAGAGCAGAGGGGTACTGCTATCCTGCCAACATGCGAGCAGACAAGGATCAAAAGATCTTTAGGGGTATCCCCTTTCTAACTTAATAAATTGGTTATTGCTTAATTATGGCGAGAGTAAAAAGAGGTGTGGCTGCTAGAAAGAGGCACAAAAAGATACTTGAGATGGCTTCTGGCTATCGTGGTAGGTCTAACAGCTGCTTTAGGGTTGCGGTCGAAAGAGTGGAAAAGGGGCTGCAGTATGCCTATAGGGATAGAAGAGCTAAAAAACGTGAGTTTAGAAGGTTGTGGATCCAGAGGATTAACGCTGCTGTAAGGGAGCTAGGTATGACGTATTCGCAATTTATTAATAAAATTTCTAGCTCAGAGTTCGCTCAGCTGAATAGAAAGATGTTGTCTGAGATTGCTATGAATTCTCCGAATGTTTTCTCTTCCATCGTATCTTCTGTTGGATAGAGTGGCTTGAATGATTTTTAAGAGGGTGCGGGGTTTCGCTGTGCCCTCAAAGGTCTTTGATTTTTCTTCATACGTTCCTTTGTTGATTGCTCATTGAAAAATTGCTTAATTATAATAAGCAATCATTATTCTAAGACCGAAAGTCTCCCTGATAGCCACTTCCTGTCAAAATCTTGGTTAGTCAATTTTCTTTTAATCACAATAATACTGACTTTGCACAAGTATATGAAGGGGCGTGCTATGTATAGCTAAAGAGTCATAAAATAGCACTAACATTGTAAACACTTTAATCACCATTGAAGTTATAGTTATTTAAGTTAAATTAGCATAATGAGTCTAATAAGCTGTAGTACAAGAAGTATTACGGCATTACCTAATGATTATAGATAGGAATTGAGATTAATAAAATTTTTCCAAAATAGTAGTGTTAAACTAGCAACAATCATCTTAACAGATTTGCTGTA
>NZ_JARGYT010000123.1:0-2582 GCF_034470605.1 Candidatus Cyrtobacter comes | reverse complement strand
GGAAACAACCTTTTATCCATCTAAATACCATATTTATCGCCTCCAATATAATATTGCATCTTTTCCATTATTTGGCAAAACCTTTGTTAACAGTGCCTATAAGTTTTTTTGTGGAGTATTATACGTTCTAAGGACAGGTATATCATGGAGAGATTTACCTGAAGAATATTGGCATACAATATACATAAGATATAAGAGGTGGAGCGAGAATGGGTTTTTTTGGAAATTACTGTATTATCTACAAAGCACTATATTGCTAGATATATTGTTTGTTGATGGCTCTATTATACCACTACATAGACATGGATGAGGGGCTTTAAAAAAATAAT
Organism: Candidatus Cyrtobacter comes; assembly: GCF_034470605.1. Taxonomy (NCBI): domain Bacteria; kingdom Pseudomonadati; phylum Pseudomonadota; class Alphaproteobacteria; order Rickettsiales; family Candidatus Midichloriaceae; genus Candidatus Cyrtobacter; species Candidatus Cyrtobacter comes. Next base: position 2,253 of record NZ_JARGYT010000123.1, on the reverse strand, counting down.
GTCAGTCAGTCAAGAGGTAGAAAGGGTCTGGGTAGCACTATGCATATTGTGATCAGCAGTAATTCGTTTGTTGCTTGCAAATTATTTCCTGCACAAAGGCAAGATTGCAAAAGATAGATCGTCCGAACGGATCCCTCTAGTTTTTGACAGAACCTCAATCGTTGTTTAGTTTTTAAATTTCTACTTCTAACAAAGCAAAAATAGGGTAGTCCGAGAAATATCCATAATTTTAGCTATGGATGATTTAGATACTTTTTTACCAAGAAGCATTTTGATTTCTTCTTCCTTACCATTTAATCTAAATTTGCCAAATAATCCTTTTTGTCTTCCCAATATTTCCCCTCTGTTTAGCAGCAGTAAGTGTTTGCTTTGTTCTCTCGGATATTAAATTTCTTTCAATTTCCGCAAAGAGACCAAACATAGCAGTTAGAGCTATAAAAGTAACATGAGTCCGTTTGGACGATTTATGTAATAAACCCCTATATAAAAAGCGCAATATTATTGAGCGTTTTTTCGGTAGATTAAAGGAAAATAAGAGAATTGCCATGAGGTTTGACAAAAAGGATTCTACATTCCTTGCATTTATTGCTCTTGCAATCGCTAAACTTTATAAATTATTTTGTTAACGGTGCCATAAAAGATAGAAAAATATCACCAGATAAGGCCGATGCGCTCGCCATTACCTTTGCTCTACCATACGTTCCTAGGAAAAAGGCTGAAAAACAAGAGCATATAGAAACAGAATTTATGGACTTTGACGTTGAAAAATACGGAGAACTTGCTTGGATGAGATGAGCTTATTTAATACGCAACCGTTTATTCATATTAAAGCTAAATATTAGTAGATCCCGGTTGGGCTTAGATAAAAGATCATTTTCAACAACTTGATCTATTTCTTGGTGCTTTTGGAGGCTTGGGCTCCCAGCTCCATTTTCAATTTCGAGTTGTGTAAACCCATTACATCTATCGCTATCAAATGTACCACAATGTATTTCATTGTTTGCATCAATTAACATATATGAGTCACCATTAAGTGGCTTTGTACCAAGATCTCTATGATCGAAATAATTTACATCTTTGACCTTTAATTTTTCTAACGATAATTTAACTTTAAGAAGGTTACGAGTAAACTTCTCACCACCATACACATTAACTTCAATTTTATCTCCATGTATGACCAAATTATCTTTAGCACATTTGTTAAAAGCCTCATAAGCCTTTTTAACTCTTTCAGTAGCGGATTCATTGTTGTATAGATTACACCCATCAAAATGAAATAATCCTCTAGCAAATTTGTTAGAGCGCCTATCATAAGCAGAGAGGGAAACGGCTATACATTCAGTCATTCCAGTGGTAATGAGTTGTTCTGTACTATCGCATGTTACCATTCCACAACCTTGAAGGATGTAACAAAATTTACCCATCCTTTAGCAGATTTTAAAATTAGCATTGTTCTTATGCTATCAAGCCATGTTTATATGGGCAAAATTTATTATAAAAACAATATATAGTATAGTGATATATTGGTATTTTGTTCACCTCATTTTAGCCTCTTGTTAGCGTTTGGAAGGCAATCTCACACCTGATAAGTTTATAAATTTCGCTATTAAGGCTTATGAACTATTTAATTTTGCTTCACACGAGTAATAAATATATGATTATAGATGAAACACTGGTGCAAGATTTGATAGCCAGACAATTTCCTGAGTGGAAAAATTTACCTATTAGGGGTCACGAGAGAATTCGGACTTTTTAGCACGCTAAGGAATTTCTAGCAACACGGCCCCAGGTTAAGAGCGTGGTGTTTTTTGGCCACGGTATGTAAATTTGCAAAAGATCGAAAATTTCCCGATATAATCCCTTGCAGCCTCTAAGCGCGCCTACCTTATCCCGGGTCCTTAAAGCTTTTCTATCTCCTTTAAAGAAAGCCCCGTGGATTCTGATATCTTTTTCTTATCAATACCAAGAGATAGTAGGTTCTTGGCTATTGATAACTTCTCTGAGTATCTACCCTCTTCTCTGCCCTCTTCTCTGCCCTCTTCTCTGCCCTTTTCTCTCGCTTCATCCTTGATATACTCCTCTCTTGCTCTGGCATCTTTTGCCGCTTTCTCAGCACTTTCATAAGCAAGTAATTCCTCATTAGTCCAGTTATGTGCTTCTAATTCATTATATGCTCTCTGGATTATATCATTGTTGTTTGCAAGAATAGATTGCATGTCTTCTCCTTTATGTGCATGTTTAAAAAAGTAGCAC
>NZ_JARGYT010000122.1:0-2805 GCF_034470605.1 Candidatus Cyrtobacter comes | reverse complement strand
ATCGACGCTTAGCATTACGATTTGAGAAATCCGATCTCTCTTTCCTTGCCTTTATAGCTTTAGCATCTATTAAATACAACCTTTGTTAACAGTGCCTATTCTATTTGGTATTATTTTGTTATAACTGTAATTGCCATCTGTAGCTATAATTCTAATATCATTACTTGTAGTGCGTTTACAGATTCAGAAGGTCCATATAATGCGCAATAATCTCATTTCCGCCAAGCAAATTTGGCCCGCCTTTTTTTGAATATATATAGCCCCTCTAAAATAGGAATATATCACTTACTCCTCCTTTTCTACAGCTTTTCCAGCATTACGAATCCAGCTATTTGAATATTCATTATTCTAAATCGAACATTGTTATATCCCCTCTTTAAGCGTGTATTTTATTTCTGCCACATTGCTTGCCTATAACCATTCTTGATCATAGTTTTATTGGAGCAAAATTTACACATAGACACATTCATTCACCAAAATCTATCTTAATATGACAATGCCCACCCTATATCAAAAAAATGGTAAAAACATGATTATATATACACTTTGCTCTAGTGAAGTAGTTATTAAATCAAACTTTGTTCTAATAAATAGAATGGCATATATTAGAGTTTTACTGGAAATTCTTAAGGCGCCTCTACTATAGCTGTTTTATCTGAGGTATATAATACTCACCTATGCTAATTCAGCTCAAATAACTATTGCTTAATAAAAGCCTTGGAGCATTGCGTCATTTTAATTTGAAAGATGCGCGATATTCTTGACTAGTTTCAAGATAAGATCCAATTATGATTGGAAATAAATTATAAACAAACAACCAATCAATATCTCAAAAAAATAATCAAACTGATTTGACGCTATTTTGAATCAAATATGGAGATAACTCACTATATAAAAAAGGCCACAACCATTTTAAAAGGGTATAAATACCCTAAAACAGCTGAAAATACCCATAAACTCCAGCACAATGCCATTTTGTAAAACTCAAAACGTAATGACAAATCTATTCTAAAATGAAACTATAACACAGCTAAAATCTATTTAGCCATATATCAAGAACCAAAGCTTTTACTTAAAATGGTGGGATTCCATCTTCTTCATCTTCCTCTATATGCTTAGCTGTAGTATCAATCTGCTGCGAATACCCTCTCTCTTTTTGAGCCCCCAAACCAGGCGCCTTAGCATCCAATAAGATAATAGAACCACTATATTGCTGAAGTACAACTTCAGTTGAATGCCTCTTCATACCCGTCTGATCAGTCCACTCTCTCGTTTGTAGACTACCTTCCACATAAAGTTTCGAACCTTTTTGCACATAACTCTTAAGAAGATTTACCAGGCCCTGTGAGAAAACTACAACCCTATGCCACTCTGTTTTCTCCCTCTTTTCTCCATTTTTATCTTTCCAGCTCTCAGATGTTGCTAGAGAAAAGCTTGCAACCTCACGCCCATCGTGCGAAGCCCTCACCTCTGGATCTTTCCCTACATTCCCTATCAAAACCACCTTATTTAAACTTCCGGCCACAGCATAATACCATAAAGAAAGACCTCGAGGAGATTAAATTAAATAAATATAATGTCAACTTGTGATTTTTAGCATCAAACACGGCATTACTAAATATAGGAACATGATTTGAACTTCGATATTATATCAAGTAAAAAAAGAGGAATCATGATATGCAAGCACTGCAGCAGTACTGCTCTGGTAAAAAACGTGTATGTTCAAGGGAAACAAAGATACGAATGTAAAGGTTGTGGCAAGACGTATAGAGAGTGTGATTTAAGAGAAAAATACAGCAATGATAAAAAACTGAAAGTAGTGTGTATGTATTTAGAGGTAGTATGCATCATGTCAATTGAAAGATTGGAAGAGGTACCCAATCCCCTTATAATCCAGTGAATTAGGAAGTTTCCAGATCTACTAAAATAGAAATTAAATAATGTAGAGATACTCAAGGATGTTAAAAAGATTTCTATTATTAAGCTTGATGAGTTTTTTATCTATTGCCAAAAAAAACTAACAAAGTCGGCTTGCTATTGATCGGAATAGAGCTAAAGTTGTTAATTTTGAATTGAGCATCATCAACAGGGATTTTAGCTCGTATTTACCTATAGCTCTTCTGTTAGAAGAAAAGTACGAAATAGAAATATTATGTAGTGATCATTGCGATGTTTATTGCAAGTTCATAATTGCAAAGAAGCACCACTTTTACAAAGGTAGAGACAGCAGAGTATTTAAATTCTTTAATAAAGCACTACTGAGCTAGGTTTAACCATAAAACCAAACGGTACAGCAAAGCATGCTATATAATTCAATATTAATGCTTTTTAATAAGAGACTATTATTATCTACATTTGATTAACAATACCTAGAACACTAAAAAATAGTTAAGCGAGATTCTAAAAGAAAATAAGCTTAAGCCCATGGAGGTGGACTTTGAGTAACATCTAGAATGATGTCAAACCTTGACAGAACCGACAAAATAATGCCGTATATTGCAATAATACAGGTCTATTCTCATTTTGCATCAGCTAATTAGATGGAACAGATACCTGATAAACTTCCCAATGACAAGTACAAAAAAGCTTGATTTTAAACTTAAGCAGTAAAAGGCGTTCAAAGGTCTTTTTACCACGAGGACCAACAATTCAAAACTAAGACTTGCCTCTGTACCATAAACACTAGCAAATCCCATTCTTGACATATATAGCTAATCCGGTATAAAAGAGTCACGATAAATAGTCATTGAAAAGTTGATTTATAGAGCAATTAGTGGATCTACGAATTTGCTTAGCCTGAGCCCA
>NZ_JARGYT010000121.1:0-2812 GCF_034470605.1 Candidatus Cyrtobacter comes | reverse complement strand
TTGGTGACCGTTATTCATGCTACCAAGGCCAATATACCGAGAGCTATCATTATCTACATAGACACGGTCGATCGGACCCAATCTTATCCTCAGTCTGATAGCAGTAGATATTAATTAACTGAATAATACTCATAATATTAAAGTAACAAAACAAACTGGCCGAAGGTATCATAAAGCCGCTATTGCAATAGCGGCTTTATGAAAATGTTTGCACACTCTACCTCCAAACTCACATCGCATTTTATAAATTATAATCCGGCCAGTTTTTTACTTTATAGTTTTGTTGCTTATGTACCATTTCACTTTCTACTGCCATTTTCTAATGCTTTTTAAATTTTACTCATTACCTTATACAACTTTTACCCGAGACTTCCGATCATAGATCGGTGTGCAATGAATAGTGATCATCAGCAATATTTAAGTCTTGTGATGATCGTTCATCATATAATTCAATGCCTAAATCTTCTTTCGTGCATGCGCCGCATAACTCTGCAATCTTAGAATCAAAATGACGCATTAAAATGTATTCACCTTTTAGAGCCTGATCAGTAAAATTCAACAAAGTATCTATCTGCACAGGAATGAGAGAATCTTTACTTAATCGAAGCGTGGTATCATCATAATCTCCATAATTTAGTTTTAAAATATTAAATTTTTCATTTTTTAAAAAATCCACGCATTGCTTTGCTTCACTAAAAGAGCTAGTTCTCTTTATAGGCTGTGGCTCCCACTCCATAAAAATTATAATATTAGGAGAAGCAGCAATTGTCTGCTGCGCGCCAAGAAGCATTTTACATTCAGATCCCTCAATATCAGCTCTCAAAAAATCTACTAGCTTGTTACCATTTTGCTTCATGATTTCATCTACTGATATTGTTGGAACTTGATAAGGGATGAACAATCCAAGATAAGGAAATAATGCCTTTATAGCTGGAAAAAAGCTAATAGCACTATACTTGATATGAGCTAAATCATATTGAGATGAAACCTTGCCAAGATAACTGTTAGTAGAGCCATCAAATAGAATGCTTGAATTGGAATTATCTGAAATTGCAAAATTATAAAAATGAATGTTTCTATTTTCTAAACCGTTCAGCAATACATTTAATTCAGCATAACCACCTACAATAGAAGTTGCATCATACGCATGAACCTCACCTGATTCACCAGCCTTCAAAGACATTGCTATAGCTAAATGTCCATAATTTGTTCCTAAATCTAGACAGAAGAAACCGTCTTGAACAAGAGTAGTAACCAGCGATTCAATTATAGGCTCTATAGCTCCTTTAGATAAGAAATCGACAACAGCTCTGTCATCTGGATATACCGCAAGGTTTAATCCTGTTCCATACGTACTTTTAAATATCTGCACAGGTCCATGAAAAAGCACTGTGGTATTATGTTTTTCAATCATGATATCAACTGATAAAATTATTTAAAATAAGTCCAAATGATAGCATGATATTTCGTTAACGTCTACACGTTGTTGGGGGGGATTATTAATCATTAGTAGATATAATGGTAATAAGTTGTTATAGTGCCTATTATCAATTAAGTAATGAGAATGGACTTAAAATGTAAGCATTGTAGCTTTGGAGTATGTGTTAAGAATGGGGTATATGATGGCAAACAAAGATATAAGTGCAAAGGTTGTAAAAGAGTATTTAAAATAGGTGATGCTAGAATAAAATACACGCATGAGAAACGTGTAAGGGTGGTAAAATGGTATTTAGAAGGATGTGGAGTAAGAAGTATAGAGAGAATGGAAGGTATTAGTGCTCCCTTAATACTACAATGGATAAAGAAATTTGCTAAGATTTTAAGGAGTAAAATTTACCAAGATACTCAAAAGAATGAAGTAATGAATGTTCGGATTATGGAGATAGATGAGTTATATAGTTATTGTAAAAAAAACGGAAGAAAGTATATATCTGGCTTGCTGTAGACAGGGATAGAAATAAGTTATTGGATTTTATTGTAACAGAGACTAAAGATTTTGATGATTTGTACTAGTTGACATTTAATCTTACACTATAATAAAATAACGATGTTTAAGACATCTAACTAAAGAATGATAGAAATGAGTGAATTAAAGGTTCGAGGTTTTGTGGATAATCTTGAAAGAAATGAAAGAGCAACAAAGACCTTTCGATCATGTCTAGGCTTCTGGAGGTGACTTTTGATTTTCGCTTAAAACGGGCGAGTCTGTGCCGGATATCGCTGTTGGTGCCTTCGATGGGAAATGTTAAATCTTTACCAAAAAAGTGTCGATTTTCAGGTAAAGGCCTAAAGAAACCGCCCCATTCATCGGTTACAAAGGTGCATTTTCCATCATCGATTTTCTATTTCATCGATCTGAATGACCTCTGCAGGTTCGGTTGGCATGGAAATTTCATCGGAAAAAGCCCTAATCCACTTAAGAACAGCGACGTCGCTTACCTTGAAAATCTTGGCAATACCAAGAGCATAGACATGCCGCAGTGGGCATACAGAATCACCGCTAAATGCTTTAAACCCGGCGAAACACCGCGGAGCTTTGTGGGCGTAAACTGGCACCCACAATCCCGACATTGATACCTCTGTAACCCTCGTATATGGCCGCATTTAACGTAAGAAACCGATGAACATTTTTTACATTTTAACATTAGACACTGCCCCTGAAAAACCTTTGGGTTTACTCTAACACAAAAATCATTCTTTTGTTAGATGTCTCCGATGTTTTAAAGGTAGTGTAAAATGAATCTAAATCAGAAAATAATAAAACCAAAAATAGGATTGCTAGAACTTGCAAAAAGACTTGGTAATGTATCAG
>NZ_JARGYT010000120.1:0-2833 GCF_034470605.1 Candidatus Cyrtobacter comes | reverse complement strand
GAAACAACCTTTTATCCATCTAAATACCATATTTATCGCCTCCAATATAATATTGCATCTTTTCCATTATTTGGCAAAACCTTTGTTAACAGTGCCTAAACTCCAACATTTATGGCGATTATATTTTTAATAATGTCACGAAGTACTTCCTCATTACAAGATCCTTCTAACTTTGCAGCCATGTCATTACTTGAAGAATGTTCAATTATATTAGCTATTGTATTCCATTGAGATAAGCTAATGTTTCCAAGCAATCCTTTTTCATTTAACTTTTGAAAACTACCTCTATCTATAAAAAAATCTTTTATGTCTTGCTCATTTATTATTGCCTCTGCAATCCTATAGCAGTAGCTACTAACTAATGTTTTTGGCAATATTTGTATAAAATCGTTTCTTGTTTGTGCTATAGCTAATGCGTTAGCTTCTATATCTTGATCAAATGATTTGATAGAAATATCATTGCCAATTGCCAAATCGTATAGGGTCTGCCCAACAATATATCCACAGTCATTAGTACTTTTTTGCTGGTTACACGAGATATTAGAGCACTCTTGAAAATGAAACTTTGTATTTTGTTGAAAAATTTCAATTAAGCTTTTAATATTACCCTTGGTGTCTTCATCATCAAAGTGATAATATTCTTGAAAATCACTTACTTGAGTATCTTTATTAATTGCTCTTATTTTATTCCAAGCTTCAATTACTCTCTCTTTTTTATCTTTTGAAGAAGTTGGATTAAAAAATTTTACAACAATTTTATCTTGATCTTTTTTTTCAAAAATCATACCTACAAAATGCGCATTTTCTGATACAGGCAGAACAAATTTTTCTAATTTAGCGTCATACATAAATTGATTAAACTTCATGTCAGGAAAATCTGTAATAAATTCAGAGTTCCACACCTTATCAGATACTAAAACCGTTTCTTCATTTGATAATTTAAGTTTCAGATACTGTAAAATTTTCTCACTCGAGACCCAATCTTCAATTAGAGCACTGCTGCCAATATCATCTAGTTTTTGTTGTAATTTAGATAGAAAATATGAATTATTTAATTGGATATCAATATCACCACCTCCTTTCAATTGTGTAACATTAACTGCCTCGGAATCTTTGTCTTGTTGCGCTACAAAAGAAAATTTTATCTCTTTTAGCAATGCATTAGTTTCTTCAGAACTGAAACGTGAATTTTGATTGATAAAATTTTCTACACTAGATAAAGCGGTTGTAAAAGATTTTGTAAAAATTACTGAAGAATTTAACCAACATCTCGCACCTGTATCGTTCTCAATGAGATCTTGTTGACCTGGCAATAACTCGACATCACCTTTTTTTGAATATTTAACAATATAGGCATCTTCCATAGCAAGTTCTAATTCAGTACTATCAACTTTTGTTCCAGATTTACTGTCTTTTCCGTAATGTTGATCGTCATAGCAATACCATTGCTCATCCTTTTCTTTTACATACGTCATATAATGGCCAGCATATAGACTTCCAGTATGACGTATAAACGCGGTTATTTCATATTCCTCGTTATTAATACTAATATTATTAAACGTTATCTTGCTTTCTAATTTCTCCAGCTTAGCATATATTGTACCATCCGCACATTCTTTTGCTTTATTTATAAAGCGATTTATACTGAAGCATATCTCCTCCACATCTTCACCAATTTCCCAGTCAATTTTTTGGTTTGCAGGGATTTTGTCCTTTTTTTCTTCGTTACGTAATTCAAACTCCACGTTATCATTCACCGATTTGCTCTTTTTTGTCTCTTCAAAAAGTGTATTAAAATCGTTTAAACCTGATTGTATTGGTATTTTTATTATAGCCACACCCTCTTTCTTGGACTCCTTTTCTTTGTAATAAATTTGCTTGTTTAGATCAGCTACAGAGACTGTACTTTTCTGCTCATGTGGGTCAAATATATTTAAGAATAATGCTTCCAAAAATTCTGATGCGTCTTGATGCCTGGAATCAGGTTGAAGTTTCAAAGAAGCTGCCTGTACAACATGCTCCGAAACCTTATCTAATAGAGCTTCTCTCAATTCAATAGAGTTTTCAACTACAAAGAAATTAGAAGCAATATGATTTGAGATATCAAATCTACTCACTTCATCAAGGTGTTTTGTTAAAGCGCTTTTAGCTTCCGCACTAATATCTGAGAAATTCTTCTCTCCATTAATAAATGCAGTTAAATCATTTTTTTCACTTTGATTAAAGCCTTCAAAATAATTATCAAGATTTTGATTTTTGATACTAGCCAAATAATTGAGAGCTTTTTGTTCCCTATCATGTTTATACAACATTCCTAACGTACGTAACTCAGGATTGCTTGATTCATTTGTGATTTTAGTATTGCCAAATTGCTGTTCTGTCTCAAGTATTGATTTGGGATCTGTTTTTAATTCGTTAATATCAAAATCTCTGTGAATTTGCTCTGTTACTGTTTTATAATTTTTCAACCCATCTTCCTTTGTTTTACTAAATTTTTTTACAACATTTTCTCCATCACCTAAAGGGTTATTACCGCTTGTTGTTGTAATTATCTCTTCCTCATCATAAGATAAGATCCGCTCATTCTGAATTGCATCATCCCAGGCAAATGCTCTTTCCGGTACATAGAGTGGTACATAATGCATGATACTCTGAATATATGATTTACAGCGTTCTATTCCATACCCTATATTGAATAGTAGAGCTTCTGGAAGGGAAAGCTCTTGAGAGAGGTTTAGGCACTGTTAACAAAGGTTTTGCCAAATAATGGAAAAGATGCAATATTATATTGGAGGCGATAAATATGGTATTTAGATGGATAAAAGGTTGTTTC
>NZ_JARGYT010000119.1:0-2864 GCF_034470605.1 Candidatus Cyrtobacter comes | reverse complement strand
GGAAACAACCTTTTATCCATCTAAATACCATATTTATCGCCTCCAATATAATATTGCATCTTTTCCATTATTTGGCAAAACCTTTGTTAACAGTGCCTAATCATGGTGATATTTCTCATATATATGAGGGCGCTGCCTGCGGCAAAGGTTTTGACCCTCTCACAGATGTAAAATCTTGCATAAACGCTAATTTTGAAAACGTGGATGATCTGGCGATCTAACAGAATTATTCTTTTTATATTAATTGTTGTATATTTTCTATAAACCATAATGCTAAATTCAAAAAATATCGTGGATAGAAGTAGTATCACTAAAACAGGAGTTGATAGTGCTTTCTTTTCTATAAGACAAAATACCACCACAGATAGTGGTGGATACGCCTTTCATTTGGCTATATCTAGAATGCTGAATGAGTGCGTGACAAATCAAGGGGAATCACCATCTGGTAGTGCTACATATAAGCCATTTAACCCTCTTTATAGCACAAAAAGTGATCATCATGCTCTGACCGGCTTTGGAACTTATAAGGACACACTCGCACATGATCCACACCTCACCAGTTATTATGCTTATGATTATAACGAAAAGCACAGCAATCTTGCGGACTCTTTTCATCAAGCTATTAAGGGGTGCTTTGGAATAAATCAAGATTTCCAGCACGACAGTAACTTTACAGCTAACTTCAGTTATAATGGTAAATACAAGTTTGTATTTACTAGGATGGTAATGGTGCGTGATGGAGCGGAAAATCTGTATTCTCCATATTGGACCATTAGGCAAAATCCTGGTGGTAAGTACAAACTCGCCTGCCCAATAAAAGAAGATAACCATTATTATGGATTTGTTCTTTACAATGAGGATGGTGCTTCTTATGCATATGAAGCCATAGCCTGTAATAAAAACCTCAATCCACTTACAGATATAGAATCTTGCATAAACACTCATTTTGAAGATGTGGCAGATCTATTTTGATAGTTCTCTGTTCATCAAGATTCATTACAATAGTAAAGCTATGGTGGCGTTATTGTGTTCATATTTCTCCTTATTCTGATACTTCCACTGCTAGGCTCTTATAAATTCGATTATATCGTTATAAAATTTTATGAATAAAAGCCAATCTAATATTACCAAAATACCTGTTGGTTTTTTTACAGCAAGATATGAGACTATTACCGCCACTGATGAACATAAATTTTATTTAGGAATATCCAACACATTAAAAAAATGTGTAACAAATCAAGGTGGCTCTGGTACATATAAGCCATTTAATCCTCTTTATAGCACGGAAAGTGATCATCATGCGCTAATCGGCTTTGGAACTTATAATAAAGAACTTGCACATGATCCGCGCATCGCTATCTATTATGCTTATAATTATAATGAAGAGCATAGTGATCTTGCTGATTATTTTCATGAAGCTATTAGGAAATGTTTTGGAATGGGTGATAGAGCGGGTTATAAGGGTATACATAACAATGATATTATTACTAACATACTATATAATGGTATAGACCGTAATTATACATTTACTAGGACTGTTATACTGCAACAAGATGAAGCAGAAAAGCTTTATTCTCCATATGAGGTTCTAAGACGTGGTGGTGACCCAGGCAGACAGTTCACAACTTGCTCGATAAAAGGAGGTAGTGGTTATTATGGATTTGTTCTTTATAATGAGCATGGGGCTTCTTATGCATATGAGTGTAATGTATGCTATAAAGGTTTTAACCCCCTCACAGATATAGAATCTTGCATAAACGCTCATTTTGAAGATGTGGCTGATCTAACCCAATCATTCTTTTGATATTAATTATTATATATTTTCTATAACATAATGCCAAACTCCAAAAATATCATGAACAAAAGTAGTATCACGAAGACAGGAGTTTATAGTACTTTCTTTACTGCGAGATATAATACCACCACAGATAGTGGCGAATACGCCTTCCATTCAGCTATTTCTAAAATGCTGAAAAAGTGCGTGACAAACCAAGGGGAATCACCATCTGGTAGTGCTACATATAAGCCATTTAACCCTCTTTATAGCACAAAAAGTGATCATCATACACTAATCGGTTTTGGAACTTATAAGAACCCACTTACACATGATCCACGCATCACTAGTTATTATGCTTATGATTATAACGAAAAGCACAGTAATCTTGTTGATTTTTTTCATCAGGCTATTAGGAAATGCTTTGGAATGAATAATCATTATGATGCACCTACTACTATAGTTACAGATATACAATATCATAACAACCGTAAATATATAGTTACTAGGATGGTTATGGTACAGGATGAAGCAGAGAAGCTTTATTCTCCGTATGATATCTTAAGACGAGGCCTTGATGCTGACAGTCAATTCACCACTTGCTCGATAAAGGGAGATAATCATTATTATGGGTTTGTTCTTTATAATGAGGATGGCGCTTCTTGCGCATATGAGGCTAATGCCTGTTATAAAGATTTCAATCCACTGATAGATATAGAATCTTGTATAAATGCTTATTTTGGAAATATGTCAGATATATAAACATTTCTGTAAGCTCATAATACTTAATTATAGCAAATTAACTTGAGGCTCTTTTATAATGCAAGCAAGAATTTACTAAAGAGTTTTTCTTTTTTAAATGTATTATCTCGAATTCAATAATTTTGATAAAAAGATTATTATGTTTCTCATCACGTTAACGCTGAAGGATTCATATCCCTTTGTCTATAGTTTAAATATAGGAAATTCTTCATGAAATTGTGAGTATTGCCTAAATAGTATAGTCACGAGATTTTTGCCCACAAAGCAATGTATCTAATTTGCACAGCAGCTAAAAAAGATTTGGCATTTTTAGCGTAACGACTGGCAA
>NZ_JARGYT010000118.1:0-2918 GCF_034470605.1 Candidatus Cyrtobacter comes | reverse complement strand
GTTAGGTAATGAAGATCTTGATAAATTAGAAGGGTTATTGCAAAAATACGGAGATTCGCTCTTAGCGTTTTTATTTAAAGATTCTGAAAATATACAAAACGCTGTAACTCTTGGAGAGCATGCCCTGGCAGAAGAGATGAAAAAGTTCAACACTCCAGTTCATGGGTTTGTATTAGGTTAAATAACCCAGTTTATACTCAGCTAGTTTATTTTGAATTTATATGTATCATCTTAGTACGTGAATGTTGTGAGTATGGTAAAGTTTGCGGTTGTTAGAGAAGATCCGTTGGTTGAGGCATTTTTAATACAAAAATACTCGTTGAGAGATGTTTTGATGGTTGCCTCTGGGGGGTGTAATGCCATTACACTACAAGCGATATTTCCAGCTATAAATACTACGGTGTTTGATCTGAACCCAGACCAGATAGCTTTAATGAAGAAAAAAATTAACCTCTTATGTGATAAAGAAAATTTCCAGCGTAATTTTAATATACTATCAAGTAATAAAGATGGATTAAATGCTTGTGGTGAATTTGAATCATTATTTAGATGTTTTAGGGGGTTTTTAAACGAATTTATTCTAGATGAACATAACATCTTAAAACTATTTCTTGATGAGACTGGTGCAGAGTTGAGAGATAAGTTGATTTATAATAAATACTGGAGAGTTGCATTTGAGCTTTATTTCTCAGATTCTATGCTGATTACAATGTTTGGGAATGATGCTATACAACATGCAAAATTCGGATCGTATCCAATGTATTTCCAGAAAGCCATAGAGAATGGGATCAGTAGAAAAGACTTTCGTAGTAATTACTTTTTGCATCATATCATGCTTGGTTATTACTTGGATGATAAAGGATATTTACCATATTATCTTGCAAACCCTAATTCGATTAAAGAAATTACTTATATGGAACTAGATATCGCTCAGATATCTAATTGGCATGATTATGATTTGATAAGCTTATCTAATTTATTTGATTGGATGGACGAGTATAAATCCACTGCTATTTTAGGTGAGATTGTAAAGCATGCAAAATCAGGTACATTCATTATATATAGACAATTAAATAATGAAAAGAACATATATAGTAACTTGCTGGACTATGTAGAGCCGCTCCATAGCCTTGAGTTAGAGTTATTGAATAATGATAGAAGCATGTTCTATAACAAATTAAATATTTTAAGAAAAAGGTAAAAATGAAAACTTTAATTGAAGATATACTTAAAGAGAGTAGTTTTCGCGATAACAAGTACTTTTTAAGCTTACATAATGGTAGTTTTGAAAAGGAAGATTTTGTGGAAACTCAGATACAATTCTTTTTTGCTGTGATTTTTTTTAGCAGGCCTCTTGCAGCCCTTGCTGCAAAAATACCATCACCTGAGTTAAGGATGGAGGTTTTACGTAATGTATGGGAAGAGCATGGTGAAGGTGACTTAACAAAAATACACGGCAATACATTCATCGAATTTCTATCTAGATTGCATGGCATCTCACTTAATGAAATAAATAAAAAAGCGCTCTGGCCAGAGATCAGGATTTTTAATACATGCCTTATCGGCGTATGCGTTCTTGATGATTACAAAATTGCATCTGCAATGGTTGGAATGATAGAGAGGATGTTTTGCGAAATATCTTCTCTAATTGCTGGTGGTATAGTACGAAATGGATGGATCAAGGCTGAAAATATGATACATTATGACCTGCATTCTGCGCTTGATATCAAGCACTCGCAAGATTTTTTTGACGTGATTAGCAATTCGTATACTGGTAATAATAAGTATTATATAGAGCAAGGTTTAAAGCTTGGGGCAACATTGTTTAATAATTTATTCAGCGAATTATATAGATTCAGGAATAGGCGCATTTATAGGGATTTTGATGGGCCACATTCACCTGCAGAAGGTTTGGTATAATGAAGATAATTGAGCTTACAGATGAACTTAAGCCTATATATAATGAACGGCTTATTAAATTTGAAAGAAGTTTTTCTTATCCAATTGGCCAAGACAATTTTAGTATAGACCACGGCAAAAATTATTACACATTTTTTGATAGAATAGGTAAACCATATTTTTTTGTTGCGCTGCTGGAAGATCAAGTAATTGGTGTTGCATGTGGGGTACTCAGGAGTGGCCTATGTGATCATGATAAAATTTGGTATATATGTGATCTAAAAATAGATTCTAAATACAGGGGGAGTGGTATCGTGTATGAATTTTTGTATTTCGCTTTTAAGAAATATTCATATATTTCTACTAAGATATATGGGATATCAATGGATGGGCAAGCAAGTGCTAAGGTTCTTAATTTTATACAGCATACACCATTACTAAATCTGAAGTTTAAGGATACGCTATACTTCTATTTGTTAAATAGGAATGAGATGCATTCTTATGGGTATGAGATACTTGACCAACATGTAAGAGAATATTATTTCATTTCTTTGAGTGGTATTAAGGATATTATACTAGACTCCACGTTGCTTCCTATAAACATGCTACATCTAAAGCTGGGTTATGAGCCTACAATAGTAAAGGATTGTAAATATATGATGTGTTTTCCTAAATTACACCCAGTTTCAATTGGGTTAAAAGCTCAGGGAATCGCCCATATGGCAACCGCGAGTATATTTTCTAATTTCCAACACGAGGATTGGTCATTTATCACCAGTAATGAGATATAGTTAGCTTCACTAAGAAAAATTTAGCTCCAGATAAAATTATTATAGTTAAATATATTTTGGTATATGTTGATTTAGTAGGCTAATACTAGAAATTTAAACTGTAATAAATTTTTTTATGAATTAGGCACTGTTAACAAAGGTTGTATTTAATAGATGCTAAAGCTATAAAGGCAAGGAAAGAGAGATCGGATTTCTCAAATCGTAATGCTAAGCGTCGATTTTCTTTGA
>NZ_JARGYT010000117.1:0-2924 GCF_034470605.1 Candidatus Cyrtobacter comes | reverse complement strand
GAAACAACCTTTTATCCATCTAAATACCATATTTATCGCCTCCAATATAATATTGCATCTTTTCCATTATTTGGCAAAACCTTTGTTAACAGTGCCTAATAATGGCGTCATTGCTGAAGCTTCAGCTGGGCTAGGTTGTGATTTTAGGGTATCAAACCGTGCATTCATTACTAGTGGCATAGATATCGCCGTTTTTGGTGTAGCATCATCAGCCTTCCCCCCTAAATTTAGATTAACTAGCGGCCTGGGATTTATCTTCTAAGATGGCTAAAACTGCAGATAAGAAGAGCATATACCGATTCAAGGTTGTATAGGCCTCCATATTATCTGCAGTTGCATCAATTTCAAAAGACAAGGAATATAATATAACCACCATTTCTCAGTGCTATGGGTTATAATAACCTAATAGGACCGGCCTTTTAGATCAAATTCAGTAATATACTAAGGGTTGATCGCTCTGTTTGACAGTATAAAAATATAAATTAATGTAGGAACTATATTACTACTTATAATTGCATTTAATGAATAAAAAAGTATTTTTAGCGTGTGGCGCTGCTTTGTTTTTTAGCTCCAGCGCATTATACGCATCTGATGATAGCCATAGCATAAAAGTGGCGGCCTCCTTTTCTAAAAGCTTTACAATTAGCAAAGGTACGGCTGGTGGCAAAGATATAGATAGGATGTTAAAACCAAACATATTTGGCACCTCTATCATGTTTGCACCATCCAGTAGTACAGATATCGGCCTTGAGCTGAAATACTTTGCAAATGTGGATGAAACGAACTGTTTTTTAGGCGCTGCTAGCTTTAGGTACCTTTTGGGTGGCGCAGATAGCACGTTTACCCCATACGCAAAATTCTCAGCTGGATTGTATAAACCATTCCTTACAGACAAAGGCAAAGATGGTTTAGATCCAGATGAGATTAATAACCTTGAAGCATTTGTAGCTGTAAGCTCTGCTGGGCTAGGGCTCGATTTTAAAATAACTGATAGTATATACCTCACAGCCGGCGCAGACCTTGCTATTTATGGCTTTAAGATTAGGGATCACTATGAAAACCCACAACTCACACTAAGTGTTGGAGCTGGGTTTGCGTTTTAATTGCCTATAGAAGTTTTGTGTTCCTTCTATGTAGTTGTATTATGGGGGCGAATTAGCACGGCATTTAAAGAAGTTATAATATGAAAGAATTGTTTATTGATATGTAATGAGCTCAGTTTCGGCGTGTATAGCGGTTTTGGCAACCTATGTTTATGTTGCTATCAATCACCTATTTTTTCGGCCAAAGAGTTTATTACATTCAATATTCTTAATATGAATTAGCGGCCATCTAGATATGAATAAAAAAGTAATTTTAGCTTGCAGCGCCACCTTATTTTATAGTGCTAGCTGCTTATATGCTGCAAAAAATGAAAATACTCTTCTTTCTAGCTTCTCATACTCCGCTAATAATAATGATCCGAGCGTCAAATTATCCGCCTCCTTTTCTAAACTCTTCGCCTTTCTGAATTATGCATATGACCATCCGCAACCCCCAATAGATGTTTTGAGCGCTTCTGCAATGTTTGTCACATCAAATAATTCCGATATTGGTTTAGAGTTAAGGTATTTTGCAAATTTAGAGGATCAAAAGCCTTTATCATGTTCTGCTAGCTTTAGATATCTTTTTGGCTATCCAAATAGTAGATTAAGACAATATGTGAAGGCCGCAGCTGGATTATACAAGCAAACATTTTCAGAATCATGGAAAAACGAATTGCTGAAGAGTGGTAATGAGCTTTGGAGGATAGATTTTCTAGAATCTACCGTATCTGTAGTTTATGCTGGCATAGGCATTGATTTTCAAATAGCAACCAATCTATTTATTACAGCTGGTATAGCTGCTGATTTACAGAATATCGGAAACAGTACTGTTACCGATATCCTGCATAATACGAATATTATATTAGGTATAGGTATTGGTTTTATCTTTTAGCCCTCAATATAGCAAAATGACTATAAAAGAGTCACTTAACAAATAACCTTTAAAATCTATAACACAATAATTTGTTGCATTTTGTGTTTATATAAACACAAAAAAACTACTACCTAGCTATAATTGAATGATAATCACCTCAATTGTTATATAGCTATAAATTCTAGATTATCTATTAACGTAGAAATTTATTTTACTAAAATTGTGTATCTATTTTCATGACTAATTAAAATTTTATTCACTTGATCAATATTATTATTATAGGATACCTTACTGATATAAAGCGCCTTTTCTTTCATTAAAATTGTGTTTAATGCTTTGAGAATAATATTATTTACCTTTTTCTATTTTTGCTCCTCAGCGGCTTTTGCAGTATCTATGCCAAGAGGCCTTGGTGGTGATGAAAGAATAAAAATCATGCCTTATAAGGCAAACACTGTCTTTCAATTTACTGGATGCCCTTATTTTCAATCTCTTATAGAATTTGCTTCTGGTGAAACTATAATGACAATAGCCATGGGCACACCCTCCGCATGGCAAATTATACCAAGTGAAAACAGAATATTTCTTAAACCAATAGAGCTGGATGCAACAACTAATATGACCGTTATAACGAATAAGCGAATGTACTTTTTTGAAATGAGGGCAAAAGAGGCGTTTGGAATTGAGGATGGTGATATACCATTCGTAGTAAAATTTTTATATCCAAATGAAATTATAAGCAATATTACAAAAAGTGCACAAACCAGCATGAGTAATATAGATATGAAAAAATTGACCTCATATAATTTCGATTACAGGCTTAGTGGCAGATCTTAGGCACTGTTAACAAAGGTTTTGCCAAATAATGGAAAAGATGCAATATTATATTGGAGGCGATAAATATGGTATTTAGATGGATAAAAGGTTGTTTCCGATCGACATTAAAACGTTCAATGAATGGGTTT
>NZ_JARGYT010000116.1:0-3021 GCF_034470605.1 Candidatus Cyrtobacter comes | reverse complement strand
TTCGCTAAACTCAAAGAAAATCGACGCTTAGCATTACGATTTGAGAAATCCGATCTCTCTTTCCTTGCCTTTATAGCTTTAGCATCTATTAAATACAACCTTTGTTAACAGTGCCTAAGTGGAGAGAGTAGTATTTTATAAAACAGTAGAGATATCCACAAAAGTTGCTGTTTTAAAAAAAAGAAAGCAAATGGAAAAAGAAGCTATCCATATAAGCAATGAAAATAATCCTTTTATTACAATATGGCTCTTGTTTTATTCTCAAAACCTCTGTACAATTCCGGCTTGAATCTCTACTACTCTTGAAAAAATGATGCTGATGATGTGATCTCATAACATGAGTTGACACATCCTTGAAGATCTAACGTGCTGTTATAGATCTAAGCATTTTCGGATAAGAGTAATCCATCGGACCATTACGATGTATGGTGCTGGAGATGAAATCTCTATAATTCCAATTTTTTTAAGATAGGACAAAGATGAAAAGTTTTGAATCCATGGGCCTTCCAGAGGCTCTTAATAAAACCTTACGGCAAATGCAATTTAATGATCCTACCCCAATTCAAGCAGAGGCTATACCTTTGGCTCTTGAGGGAAAAGATATATTAGGATCCGCACAAACAGGGACTGGAAAGACTGGGGCCTTTGGTATTCCGCTTGTTGCAAAATTAATTAATAATCCAAATGGCGCAGCACTTGTCATGACGCCTACACGCGAGCTTGCTTCTCAGGTAATGAATCAGTTAAAGGCTCTGTTAGGGGAGCAGTCTATGATTAAGCATGCACTTTTAATTGGTGGTGACTCTATTCCAAAACAGCTCCAACAATTACGTAGGCGACCAAGATTAATTGTTGGTACACCTGGCCGTATTAACGATCACATAAAACGTGGTACATTTCATCTCAAACATACGGATTTTCTTGTTTTGGATGAAACAGATCGAATGCTGGATATGGGGTTTACAATTCAAATTGAAAACATTCTTCAGGGTTTATCAGCAGAGCGTCAAACACTTTTGTTTTCTGCTACTATGCCTCAAAATATTGTGTGCATGGCTGAAAAATATTTAAATAACCCTTCTCATGTAGCAGTAAGCTCTACTTCAGCACCTGCCGCAAATATTCAACAAGAGAGTATTTATGTGAGCGAGGCTGAAAAGTACCAAAGCTTGATAACCCAGCTCGATGCCCGTGGAGGATCAATTATTATCTTTATAAAGACAAAAAGTGCCGCAGATAGAATGGCCCTAAAACTTTTTAAAGAAGGGCATGATGCGCAAGCTATTCATGGCGATCTGCGCCAACAGAAGCGTGAGCGTGTAATGAATGACTTTAGGAATAAAAAATATCGCATCTTAGTTGCAACTGATGTTGCTGCGCGTGGATTAGATATACTACATATTGAGCATGTTATTAACTACGACTTACCGCAGTGCCCAGAAGATTATGTGCATCGCATAGGCCGTACAGCACGTGCAGGAGCTGCAGGATTTGCCCTCAATCTTATTACACCTGCAGATAAGGGGAAATGGAATGCTATTGATCGCATCCTCAACCCTGACCGCCCAGTCGCGAATGATGAGCTGAAAAAAGATTCTAAAAAAGTGGTTCAAGGACGTAGAAGAAAAAGACGATTCTAAAACGCAATACAAAAGCAGGCAAAAGCCAAAATTGCGATCCAAAATACCATCTCCATCAAGAGATGGTATTTTATCGCAAAGAATTTTATCAAAAATACTATTATCGCAATAAGATTGAAATCCACAATATTAATGTAGGTTATCATGCTCCCTCTAACACTGGAGAAAAACATAAAGAAGCTTGTTAAAATGTGGGAAGCCATTATGAAATTAAAGGAACGTTGCCGTATGCCGTTCTTTTTAAATGAAAATAACCTTCAAATATCCTATTCTCCTGAGAGAAGGTGATATTCTATAGCTAAAATAGTATAGAATGGCGCAACAATACTGCTCTAGCTTTTTAACTCTTATTTTATATGACGTTTTATACTGACTTAGCTATATAGATGGAAAAACAGATATGAAAATACTGGGAATTATGGGTCTAAAAAAGGATATCAGATAAAACCAATGACAATACAAGATTAAATTTAGGGAATTTATAGAGCAAAATAACGATAAAAGCAGTGAAGAGCTCTCATTTTTATGGCCACAGAAGGTATGCAGACGCACAATATAAAAGAATAGATTATAGTTATACGAAGAGAGATGCTGGTAAGAGATAGGTTTATAAAAGAAATTAGCAAGATGGACAGTGGTATATATTATAGATGAATAGAAGATAATCAATTATATGTTTTAGTAGAGTTGGGAGTAGATGTTATGATGAATTCAGACATAAAGAGAGAATATATCAATGATTGCAGCATTAAACATAGGTAACCCATCACTTCTTTTTAAGAGCTTTTCTAAGACTTCTCTATTACTATTAAAATATTTCGTTTGAAAATCTTCTTTTGTCTTCATTATATCATCTAAGTATTTATAAAGGATATCGCTACATTCTGGAAAAAGATCCTTGAATTCCATGTTCTTCAGACAGAAGAAATTTTTTAATCCATTGTCGTCTATAAAAACTAGGTAGTGTCGACATTTAAGATTTTTATGTGCTGCTATTTTAGCAACTCATTATGAGGCTAAAATGTTATATGACTTGAGGGATGATCAATGGGAAATTATTAAAGATATTTTACCTGGGAAAAGTGGAGATAGAGGACGTAGAGGATACGATAACCGTGGATTTATAAGAGCAGTGATGTGTGTTGCCAGAACTGGTGGGCCATGGAGAGCGCTTCCTGTGGAATATGGCAAATGGCCTACAGTTCATAAAAGATTTATTAGATGGGCTAAAGCTGGAATATGGCAAATGATACCTTAGCCGTGGATAGTGATAATGAATGGTTAATGATAGATTCTACGATCATTAGAGCGCATCAGCATTCGGCTGATGCTTTAAAAAATACCGAAACTGGTATGCAAGGGCTAGGAAGATCCAAAGGAG
>NZ_JARGYT010000115.1:0-3059 GCF_034470605.1 Candidatus Cyrtobacter comes | reverse complement strand
AGTTAACCCCCGGCCAATTTGTGGTGATGGATAATGCTAGTTTCCATAAATCTCAGAAGACAAGAGCATTAATTGAATCTGTTGGCTGTAAACTAATATTTTTCATATTCACCAGATATGAACCCTATTGAGAAATTCTGGGCTAAGAGATGGATTAAACAACAAATTGAGCGTTGTAATGTGTTGCATCAGGCAATTAATACATTTTTTAGTTGATCGTAATTCAACTGCTTTTACTATATATAGTTCAAAGCCTCTTTAGCATGACATTTTCGCTTAATACACACATGACTATTATTATCAATTATTAATTGATTTTTTGCTTTTCTTTTTTTGCAACATAGAATTATAGCGAAATTATAAGGCCGCACCACTACGCGTATTATTATTTTGATCTCGACTCACCTCTTTTTCAGCCCATGAAGCATCATTACCTAATTTATTTCTTACAATATTAGTAATGGCACTATCATCATTTCCAAATACAAACCTTAGCACCCTCCCACCCCGTATCTGCGAAATAGAAGAAACAATCTCTTGTGCAATTTGCACATAACGCTCTGATAGGTCTATAGCACCATCCTTTCCTAATATCATTCCGCAATTTTCACTGAGCCCATTTTTTAGTTCAGCAAACACTTTTGTCACCTCAGCATCTGAAAGCGAAACATTTTGTTCTTTCATAATATTTAGCATGCACGACCTCATAGCTAAATATTTCATACAAAAGTTAAGATCTTTTCCAGATTGTATGCTCATCATACATGAATCTGTGAAAAACTTCTGAGAGTCAGGTGTATATTCTTGTCTGAGCTTAATTGGTCCAATTTCCACCTGCTCATATCTCTCATTAAATAAGTCATTAACGGCTTTTTGCAACTCATTAGGCATATTCATAAAAGAAGCGTTTAAGGATTTTGCTATATCACCTTTTTCCATTAATAAATTAGTATGAATAAAATAGGATATATCGCGTATTAATGCACTACTATCTAAATACTGATCAGAAACTCCATTTACTACTAATGCATTTTTCAATTGCCATCCCCTTATACCTACCAACCCTTCAAGAGCCTCAAATTTAGCATTATCAAGATTTGCATTAGTTAATATAAGCCCATCAGTATTTGCATTAGAAAAATCAGCACCTGATAAATCTAGGCCACTTAAATCAAACCCCTTAAGGTTCCCAATAAATATCACACCCCTTAAATCAAGCGTATCCCCATTTCTAATATGTTCAAGTATAAACCTCAACGTTAACCCATTTATCACTGCTCCCCTAAAACTTGCGCAATCCAACCTTGCATTATTAAAATTTGTATCAATAAGTATCGAACCATCAAATTTTGCAAAAGTTAAATTTGCTCTAGAAAAATTAACTCCTGTTATGTTAAGTTTTGAAAAATCCAGATTACTTAGATTATATGCATGAAGATTAGTATTCTTTAGTAATAAATATAAATGCATACCATCTCTATCAGATTCTTTACCCAGAACCTCTCTTGCATGGTTTTCGCCCAATTTTTCTTCAGAATAAAATCGCTCTCTAAAGTCAGAGAGCATTCTACTAACTATATTAGCGCCTACCGTAGGTAGGCCAAAATCTTGCGCAGTTTTATATAACGCTCCAATACGCGGATCAACATGATTGAGCATCTTTGGCATAAATCCTTGCGAATCTACTACACCACCTTCCCTTCTTTTTGCTTCGTTTGTAGATAATCCCTCTATATAGTTTATAAGGAATTTTTTATCTCCCAACAAAAGATAATTAAGTGATTTTATAATTATTTCTTGAATTGCTTTATGAGGATTATCAGCATCTTTTTTATATTCTTCTTCATCCTCCATTATAGTTGATATTATAGATTGATATAATGATGTAAGCTCAAGATAACCGCTATTAATCAGTTCCTTTGTAGCATCTGGATGAAGAAATGCATTTACTAATTCATGCATCACGTACCCTGCCCCCCTCTCCTTTTCCAGATCTGCTATTGCTTCTGGAATAGAAAAATATACTATACCGTTTCTATCAATTTTTGAATATCCCATAATATCCAACAAAATCTGAAATTTGCCTTCTTTATCTTTTAAAAGCTCTGGTACAATCTTGGCAAAAACAGCAGCCATCTTCTTTTCCGGAATATTATGCAACCATTTATTATTTTGCCCAACGTTGTTAATGTGCTCAAGTAAATTAAATGTATTTCCAACCACCAACCTAATTTTATCCTGACAGCCTATAAGACCCTCTGGTAAAGTTTCAAGACCACCACACATGCATATTGCGGAAAATACATCACTTGCAGATAATATTCCATAAATTCTATGCTGCTCTTCTATTGTTAATTTTTTCCCTTTTTTAATATCAGATAGTAAACTACTAATTAATATATTCTCCTTATCTTTAGCGAGCCCTTCTATAAGAAGGTGCCTTGGATAATTTGTTGTGAGTAATTCACATATATAGGATGAGATCTCTTCAAGAACTCCTTCTTTACTAAAATGCTGGATTATGGCATCTGTCGTATCACTATTTGCAACTTTTAATGCATTTCCTATAATTGGATAAACATACTCATAGTTATTTTTTTTATAGCCTTCTAGTATATCTTTAAGATCATTCTTATCGATTGTATAAGTACTAGTTAACTCCTCAACATAGCGCATCGCTTCTTCGATCTGCAAAATACCTACTTAAAACATATCTTCCATTGCAACCATATCTTTCCTCTCTTTATCTGTCATAGATAAAATTTCAAGAGCTCTAATTAATAACGACACCTCATTCTTTTTAATAGCAGTTTGCAAATCTAGATTTGCTTCATATGCAATCTGTTTATCTTTAATTAAATTTCTTAATTCGGATAATAAGACTTCTTCTGGATTTTTAAAAAAATCAATAGCTAACTGAAATGCTAATTTAGGCTCTAATTCAATGGCACCCTGTATGCTAGGCACTGTTAACAAAGGTTTTGCCAAATAATGGAAAAGATGCAATATTATATTGGAGGCGATAAATATGGTATTTAGATGGATAAAAGGTTGTTTCC
>NZ_JARGYT010000114.1:0-3085 GCF_034470605.1 Candidatus Cyrtobacter comes | reverse complement strand
TTCGCTAAACTCAAAGAAAATCGACGCTTAGCATTACGATTTGAGAAATCCGATCTCTCTTTCCTTGCCTTTATAGCTTTAGCATCTATTAAATACAACCTTTGTTAACAGTGCCTATAACATCTGGTAATTTTGAGCTTAATATAAAGATTGTTGATATAATTGTTATACAAAGGCCTATATATCTAATTATACCGCCCATTACTGCAAAGAAGAACAGTCCTATGGAATAGATTCCTAATAAATAACCTTCAAATGGTACTATAAATAAATATGAATTTTGAATTTCTGAGAAAAAAACAGAGACACTTGCAATAATGCTGCATACATACCCCAATATATATAGCGGTAGTTCCTCAAGCCCGAATGGTATTAAAAGCATACCAAGTATACCACACGGCATACCTATAAATTCTGTTATAGGTACTAATATTAGGTTTGCGAATAAACTATATACTGATATTTGGTGAAAATGGTATGCGGAAAACATAGCGGTTGAAAGCCATGCAACGGTACTTGCGATTATCACATTGATTATATAAGAAAATATCTTATACTTGCTCTTAATATATAATGAGCCTGAACATATAAGCCCAACACATGCTGAGATCGACATTTGAAAACTCGGGCTCACTAAGCTTTCTGGTAAAAAGATGAGCAGTATAGTAACGGCAGCACATAGTGAATGAATGGCAGATGATCTTATATCCAATAATATAGCAATAAAGAATATTAACGACATTAAGAATGCTCTCTGCGCAGAAATTGGGCTACCGGAAATTAAAAGATAGGCAAAAGAGCTGAAAATTGCAAATAGCGCCGCTATTTTCTTGGTGTTAACCCATTGAAATTTATAGCATATCATTACTGCTATAAATCTTATTACATAAAATAGCATACCTGCAACAAGCGCCATATGCATTCCAGAAATTGCTACTAGATGTGCGGTACCAGATTTTCTCATTGCATCATATACTTGTTTATTTATAGAAGATGCATCCCCAACAAGTAGTGCTATAGCTATTGAGCTTTTTGCCCCATCTTTTATTGCTAACTCTACTCTTTCTATAATTTTTTTTCTTAATTCATTTATAGAGCTGATTTTTTGGTTTTTTTCTAGAATGATAGGTTTAAATTTAGTATAACCTATAGCTCCGATTTTTTTAAAATAAGCAAAGCGAAAAAAATCAAAACCACCTGAGATTACCGGTGTTGGTGGTGGAAAAATTGTAACTTTTGCTTTTATATAATCACCTACAGATAAATTTTGATTTTTTGCCCTAGAATTTAACCTGATAAGATCAAATATTTTTCCAAAAATTTTGACATTCTCAACATAGATCCTCTTTCCATTATCTCTATTTTCTACCCAGTTAACCTTACCCTTGATCCAGATATCTTCTTGTTTTTGCTCAAGAACTTCTGTTTTGATATTAGTTACCCTTAGGTAGGATACTCCCATCCCAAGTACAACTAGAAAAATGATACATGATAATATACGGAATATATCATCAGTACATTTATAAAAAACAGCAAATGCAATTGGTATTGTGATGTAATACATAAGCCAATAGCTATTTGGATGTTGAAAATAGAAAGAAATGCCAAAGGCAATTAACAACGGTACTGTTAACTGAAGTTTACGCCCAGGTATTAATGTTGTTATTAGCCTCAAGTTAGTATACTACCCTCCTATCCCTTTACCCAGAGCGCATCTTATCTTGTAATTTATAAATTTTCGATGTCTTTTTGCGGCTTCATTGAATAAATACCATTCACTTTCCTTATAAGCCTGATTTTTCCAATAAAACCCTTTTATAGAGTGTTTAACTATTTTTTTAAACCATTCGGTACTAGAATATTTTGGTATTGCGCATGAAAAAAGTTCTTTAGATATTTTATTGTATTGCCTGATACGCTTTGGCATTAAAAAGGTGTTATTCCAAAAGTAATTTTCTGTTGCCGTGCCAAATATATCTTGAATTAATTTTATAATTTCGGCATTTGGTTTTATTTTATTAGCTTTTGAAAAAATATCTAATAAGTACCATGCGGCCTCTAAGAACCTTACGTTATTATTAATTTTTTCATCCTTTAATCTTGAATCTTTCCATATAAGTGAAACGCTATCCGGATAATGCAAGGCATCAAAATGCCCTATACTTTTTGCCATATAACTATAACCAATATTGTTATATACTTCTGCATAACCAGTAAAATTCTGATGAGCCCAACTATCTACAAATGCATGTGATGAAATACCTATTTGATACGGGTCTCTAAGCTTAAGCGCCTTCTTAAGTGAATTTCTGGCTAGTTGAGAATTACTCTCAACTTCCATTGGATTGAAAATACAATCTTTTCTTAGACTTTTTGATAATGTGCACTTAGGCACAAAGTGGAATGGCACATAAATTTCTTTAGATGTTTTATCCAGTAGTAAATAGCTCTGCGTTTGTATATTTTTATATATATTATTTTGATCATCTTTTACCAGAATATTTGCCTGATTATCATCAATATATTGGGAAGAGTAGGCAATTTTATATGCATCATCTTTATTAAAACCACCGCCCATGGCAAGTAAATATGTTATATGGTAATGAAATTCCAAATCCATATTATCCTCTAAATATAACTCCAGATACATTGGTAGCCTAGTGCAATGCTATCCGGGAGCTAGATATTTAAAAATGGTTCATTCTTGAACGCTAAAAGTAGCATATCAATATGCAATCACGTGTGCATATTTCCAATTTAATGCTACACTAGAACATGCAATTTGGTTTTTTAAATTAGTAATGAATCAAAACTAGGTATTACGTTGTAAAAGGATCATTAAGGTACAATTTAATAACACAAATAAACTATATCAATGTTTAAATTTTCCGAGTTATATGAAGGGTTTATATTTCACTCTCCATTATATATTAAAAAAGAAGTTCCAACAGGCGAGCATATTAGGCATTAGGCACTGTTAACAAAGGTTGTATTTAATAGATGCTAAAGCTATAAAGGCAAGGAAAGAGAGATCGGATTTCTCAAATCGTAATGCTAAGCGTCGATTTTCTTTGAGTTTAGCGAA
>NZ_JARGYT010000113.1:0-3153 GCF_034470605.1 Candidatus Cyrtobacter comes | reverse complement strand
TTCGCTAAACTCAAAGAAAATCGACGCTTAGCATTACGATTTGAGAAATCCGATCTCTCTTTCCTTGCCTTTATAGCTTTAGCATCTATTAAATACAACCTTTGTTAACAGTGCCTAGATTGAGGGAGCAATACCAGACTGGGCTAATGCTTTATGCAATGAAGCATATCCGTGATAAGTCGCTAGAAAAGGCACTTAGGTACGTCATGGATATTTTAAAAACCATATTCACAGAGGATTTTGAATATGGTAAAGATGTGGTATCATACATTGTTGAAACTGGTGATGGTAGTGAGGATGTGCTGGAATTACTCTGCCAAGCCGCTCCAAGTAATAAAAAAGGTGAGATTATGACTATAGCTGAGAAACTAATAGAGAAAGGCAAGCTCCAAGGGATTGATATTGGTATGGAGAAAGGTAAAGAAGAAGCAATGGTACAAGTAGCTAAAGTGATGATGAGCCGAGGCTTTGAAAATGAAGTAATTGCTAAATGTACTGGACTTTCTTTGGCAAAAATAGCATCTCTTAAAAATTAGTCTATTGCTTATAAGTGGAACCTTTGGATCCAATGGAATCGCTGCGATCTGGGGCAGTGTCTGCGCATATTTATTTCGCCCCTTAAAAAAGAAAAACATTGACTTTTTCTTTGGGATAGCTGCATATGAGGACAAATCATGAAAAAGGGTCAAGGGTGAATAGAAAAAATTTGCTTTGATATGAATTGGCGAAGCCAAGAAGAAATTTTTCCTACTTCAAGGCTAAAGCCGTCCCTTGCGCTTGCCTTCATGAGCTTGTCCTATCACTGCCACACACACCCAAGTAGAAGTTGATTGGTAGATTTAATAGCGAATTATGGCTGAAAATTTTTGCCAAATATGTTGATATTATAGCTCGTTAGTGAGATAATACCTCCATCCTTATAAAGTGATAACTTGGTAGCTTGAGCTTAAATGTTTCTTTAGATAACAAATCTACTTAAATCGGCTTTCTGGGAATTACTTTAAGTTACTGTTTGAGCTCTTGAATTGGGCTTTCGTGCTAGTTTACGGGCTTGTTGTGGTAATGGATGTTATGGAAAATATGTTCTTGGTATAACGTAATCTGCATGACGTATTGTAACACAACAGTCAGTTTTAATTCTTTCAATCATTTAAGTAGTTGGTACACCTTTGATTTTGATTCGCCGAGCAGCTGCGCTAATATTTCAAGTGATAAACGGAACTATCATGTCTCAGCTGAAACTATTTTCGACTGTGGACCTAGAAGCTCACAGGTTTTCGATCTGTGTAGTCCACAAAATACCAATAAAACTGAATGTGAACAGTACATCATTCAATTTAAAAAAATCACTCGCTACGAAGTTTTGAACAATAAAGCTAAAGCCATCAAATCCCAAGTACCTGATTATTCTAAATTACCTAACTGCATTGCCTTTGCGGCTCACAGCTTCAAGTGGTGCGATCCTCCTCAAAAACCTATTAAAACCGGTGAGCTATTAGGTGAAACCATGAGTATGTTAAAGGTTTGTAACAATTCTACCAGTATTACACACATTGAAAATTATAATAGTACTAATCATACTGATGATAACTCTATTGGGATTTTAGTTTATGTCTTACGTAACAACTCCACGACATATAATATTACTCATGCCACGCTTTTTGTAAATGGCATCCTATACTCAAAATTAGGGTCAAATCAACTAGTGCATCATGGAGATAGTGATCTTTCCAGTTTCCCTGGCATCGTTAAAACATGTAACGCTATTAATAGTCATAGTCAGTTATGTGATGTTAATAAGACTTTTACTAATCTTTTACTCGTTTCTATTGCAAGTTTACTGAAAGAGAAATACAGCAACTTTCTTAGTGATTTGGGGATGGGACAAGCAGAACCATTGGATGAAATTATAACAATTTACGAAAAACTTGCTCCACAATATCCTAGTTTAAGACAGGAAAAATCTGATAAAGTTTACCCAATATCACGGCATGTGAGTGCTGGATTAAACAATACTATATCTAACTTGAAACAATCTATACTGCTAACCGAAGGCTCTCTACTAGAGTATAATGATAATTTGCGTAATGTAATGGAGTTTTTTTTCCAATCTTTCAAAACCAATAAGCTAAAAATTAATTGCAGCGCTATATCTAATTTACTATTTGATAGTGCCTTTATACTGAAGTCCAAAGCAAAGCAACTACAAGACACAGGTTTTACTGATACATATCTTAATTGCAAATCCTTTTTTATTGGCGCTGCTTCAGAAGAGTTTTGTACTAAACTTGGTAAAATAGAATCTAAAAGTTTAGCTAATTACCTCATGTATATAGCCGATATTTTTGAAGATGTGCAGCTAGATTCTGGTTATGGAAACCCATCATTTTATTTCGAGGTCAACGATTATGTCAACTAAACAATTTTGCTCTTTAATTTTCAAAAAGATAAATGAAAATTACTCTTCTCATTCTACTGAAGTAGAAAAAATGATTTCTCGTGTTATGGAAGAATACATGAGTATAGAAATTGAAGATGATAGCTCTATTCTCTATTTTCAAGTAAGATATCTAGATTCTTTTAACAAACTTTTATCTTATACAAAGAGTAATCTTGGTGCTATGGATGCTATTGTGACTAAAATGTACAATAAAGGTCAAGGCGATAATTTTGTAAGCTCTATTTATGCTTCTTTGCAAAATTTATCAGGAAATCAACACCTACTCTTTTCGTATTCCGATTTAGAGGAAAAAGATAATCTAGAATATTATCGTGAATTTGATGACTCATTTATAGGGCTTAATACGAAATCATATTTCATGCACACTTACTCTGACATGCTGGACAATGTTGAAGATATAACATTATGTAATATTCCTTCTCTTCTATATCTTCTGGATGGTAATCTTATACATTCTGTTGATGATTATTCAGCAGTACAACAAGAGCAATGTTATTGTTATCTTTTTTGAGAGGAGCTGAAGGAAGTGCTTCAGCAAATATGTGTTAAGAATTTCTTGAAGGGTTTTGAAGTCAGAAGGTGGCAGCGTCAAGTTAGGCACTGTTAACAAAGGTTTTGCCAAATAATGGAAAAGATGCAATATTATATTGGAGGCGATAAATATGGTATTTAGATGGATAAAAGGTTGTTTC
>NZ_JARGYT010000112.1:0-3238 GCF_034470605.1 Candidatus Cyrtobacter comes | reverse complement strand
AAAAAATCCATACTGAGATATACAAAGCTAAAGGATCATGTACAAGGCGTAAGACTTATGGGTAAGGAGACAACTTAAAATGACCAAAGTATATTAGTCAAGATTTAATCTTACAGACAGTACAACTACAGAAGAAAAATCTTGTTTAAGTTTATACCATACCTAAAGCGTCATAAAAAAGTTACGCTACTAATTTTGAAAATAGCTTAATTATCATTAGATTAAGCTTAACAAAATTACTTTTCATCTAATCATTTTATACCGCCTTAGCTACATCAGACTTATCTTCGAGATATAAAATCTCATTAGATTTGTTGGGAGCTAACCTACTAATATGCATGACAACACATAATTAGGCTTTTAGAGGCGCCCAACAGAAGCTATGTCTGCACTTCTTAAGTTGTTGCAGTGCCTTTCTTCTAGATTTGAGGGTTTTAGAGTTTTATCCGTTTGCTAATCAAGATCTACATCTATCATACTCTTCCCACCCCCTATTATCTCACTTATCTTCTTTTTCCTATAAGACTCATATTCTTTGCGTATCAACCTATAAACAAACTTACTCTTAGTGCACGATTCAGCCATGGCTCTTTCCTCTATAAAGCCAGCAACCTCATCATCAAAACTGATATACATCCTTGTTTTATTTTTAAGAGACATAATCATCAATAATATCTTGGGTTTTTAATTTATTTAATTTATCCGCAATCGCCTCTTTTATAAACTGATTTCGTGTAGTTGTACTCATACTATCTTTGACATATAAATCTATAATTTGGATTACCTTTGCTGGCAATCTCACGGTAATTTTAAGCTGTGTAGCATATTTATGCTCTGTTTGCTCGTGATCTATGGCGCTAGACCCACCTTTATTTATAATTTCCTCTATTAGATCTTTCTTTGTATGATTATTGGTGCCTTTTATGGGTTTTCTAGAAATAGCCATATAACTTAATGATTAAAAACGTTTTTATAAAGAGCATGTATCTCTGAAATAGCCTTAGGATCAGCATTTTTTACTTCGTGTACAGCTTTACCCTCAGATGCTGCATTACCAAAAGCTTTTCTATTACAAATTATCACATCATACATTTTGATATTTTCTTTCTCGCTTATAAGCTCCTTTGCCTCTGAATTGTCATATCCTCTTGAATCCGCTCTATTTAAAAACGCATATGATTTGAGATTGGGATTAATTTGTCTAATCTCTTCCACTATAGCAGCAACAGTATCTAGCGTCCAAAGATCAAAGCTTCTGGGTACAAATGGGACAATCAGTATATCTGCAACAGACAATGCGGCTCTCTGATTAACAGTATCCCTACCACCAGCATCTACTATAATATCATCATATTTATTCTTAAGCTTTAATATCTCAGACCTAACCGCCTGACCGGATAGCTTAATACATGTGTATGATCTTAGGTCATCTTCTGAAGATGACCTAAGGGACGAAAAATCAAAACTAGTTTCTTGATCATCTGCATCAACCAAGAGTACATCCTTATTATCATGCGCTCTCATTATTGCCAAATGCGTAGCAATAGTGGTTTTACCAGATCCACCCTTTATCCCCCCAGTTACAACAATCATTATATGTCTTTTATATGTCTAAAATAGGTCTTTATGCCATACATCCATTCTATAGTAAACAAGTTTTAGTAATAATATAACTAACTATTTTAATATAGTTATTATCCTTCCAGTATTGCTGAATAACCAAAGATTGCCTACATATGATGAGGATCTATTACTTATATTATAGGTGATTATTTGCGACCCAATATACAAGCATAAGATAAATGAAGCTCCTACCTTCCCTTACTTCGACACAAATAACTCGGAATTTGTCTCTGTCAACAGCACTAAATCTTTATTTTCTTTTTTTAAACATAAATAAAAAGCTCATTAAGCTCTATTATGTTGATATCTTTAGGCTTAATCTCTTTTACCACTTTCCCTAACCGCTCAATCCAAACAGATATCACTGAATTATGAACTTTTTACGATAGCTATCGCACTAATACCCATCGAGTTAATGTACATCCATTGCCAGCTTGAGCTCTGCGCTATACTTAGCTTCTTTTCCTCTGAAAGAGGCTTCTGCAGCTTTTGCATTTGTATCATTATAGCCAAGCAATTTATTATATGATCATTTTATATTATATATAGATTTTGCTAAGTATAATATTTACACCAACTAGTAGTCTCATCCTCAACAAATTTTCTAAAGCCAAGCCGTAGAAATAGACCTATATAAACCGCCTATCAGACCCACGTTAAATGCCTTATATAGGTCTAGTGGGCTTGTCACTGAATTCAATTTTCTAAATCTAAACTATAGAAACAGACCCGTATAAGCCATCCACCAGACCCATGTTGAATGCCTTATAGAGGTCTAATAGATTAATAATTCTCTAAATCTAAACCATAGGAACAGACCCATATAAGCCATCCACCAGACCCATGTTGAATGCCTTATATAGGTCTAATAGACTTACAGATTAACAAAAAATAATGTTTGGGCAGCGAATGGACAATTCAAACTATGCAACATCACCCAAACAACAATCACCACTCATTATTGAACCAATTAGGTTTCATGCACTAATTTTAGCGTTACTTATATAATTAGGGGTATACCTATCAATGGAACGAAAAGTTACTCTAAGGAAATTTGGTAAGTACGTAATGCCAAATATCTGTAGAAAGTAGCTCTAGAAATTTTTAGAATATTGCAGATATCATTGACGCTCAATTTGAAAGTTACATGTGTACATGGGGCTATGAAGTTCTATAATGCAACAATTAAAGCATAAATTTATTTTGTATGAGTAGAAATCAAATTAGGATAACAAAAATCCAAATTAAGAATTTCAAAAGCATCAAAGATATTGAGATTGAATGTCACGAAGGAATAAATGCTTTCATTGGTAAAAATGGAGCTGGTAAAAGTGCGGTTTTTGATGCGGTGAACTTTGTATTAGGGGAAAATTATCCAATGCCACAGTCTTTTCAAAAATGCTGGTTGAATGATAGTAGCTCGGAATCTGAAATAACTATTTCATTTCAGGATGGTTGTTCAATACATTTCAGTAGTGCTGATGGGCTGTCACTTAATGAGGAGTGGGGGAGGTGGAAAAAACCAAAAAATGAAGAGCGTAACAAATACAAAATAAATTATCTTGGATCTGACAGAACTATAAAATCTATAATGCCAACAAATGGATGGAGTCTG
>NZ_JARGYT010000111.1:0-3243 GCF_034470605.1 Candidatus Cyrtobacter comes | reverse complement strand
GATACATCGATACAGCCCTCTTTGAGAGAGTATTTTATTCTTTTGTTCAATCTGCCACATTGTTTGCACCTATACCTTTGCTTGACTATAACCATTCTTTATCATGGTTTTGTTAGAGCAAAATTTACACACCTTCATAGCACATTCATTTAACACACGTTGTCACATCACCATAGCAAAATCTATCTTTTTATGACAATGCCCTTTTTGAATTTAAATTTTTGAATTGAAATAAATGCACTGAAAATTATAAACCTATTAGCTAATAATAGGAAATTTTAAAATCCATTGTCAATTATATTATCATATTTGATTGTGATTTTCTATTTATTTCAGAATGAATTTACTTTATCTAGTTATATCTAGGTAAGATTTGTATTTTATAGTTATATGTTTAATTTAGATAAGAGTGCAGCCCTTATAACCGGCGCTACTGGTGGTATCGGGAGAGCAATAGTAAAGTTGCTGCATAATTTTGGTGCGTATATAGTAGCTACTGGAACAAATAAGGAAAAGCTTGAACAACTACAATCTGAATATGGGGGCAGTAGGATTTCAATTATAAGCGCAGATCTTGCTAACGCATCTGATGATCTATTTGAAAGGGCACAGTCATTAACATCATTAAATATAGAAATACTAGTTGCCAATGCAGGTATATGCAAGGATACACTATCTATAAGGATGAAAAATGAAGATTGGGATAGTGTGATAAATTTAAATTTAACCTCTACATTTAAACTTAATAGATCCGCTATAAAGCATATGATGCGTCATAAATACGGCAGGGTAATAAATCTATCATCAGTTGTAGGTTATACAGGAAACGCAGGTCAAGCCAATTACACAGCCGCCAAAGCCGGTATAGTGGGAATGTCTAAAACCTTGGCAATTGAGTGCGCTTCTAGGGGTATAACTGTGAATTGTATTGCACCCGGTTTTATAGAAACACCTATGACAGAAAATTTAAGTGACGAGTTAAAAAAACAAATATTGCAAAAAGTTCCAATGGGCAAGATGGGCTCTCCATATGATATTGCAAGCGCTGTATTATTCCTAGCATCACAAGAGGCTTCGTATATAACTGGTCAAACAATCCATATAAATGGAGGGATGTTTTAATTATCTAACTAATAGCTAAAAATGATGAAGTCAGCTATGGATGATTTTTTAATGAGAGATATGTTATAGTAAAACAGATAATTCTTTTTATAAACTAGTATTTCTATTTTGAATTTTAGAAAATTAGGAAATGGATGGTGCATAGAGATCTTCATAAACAAAGTATTGCAATGCGTGGGATTTATATGTAAAAACAATACCGCTCCGTCTTGGAGCGTTATTTTCACTTTGTGGGTTATATGAGAGAGAAGTTTGTATGCATTGAAGATGGAATCAATTTTTTGAAGGGCTATCTTTGACTTAGATGCAGCAACAAATGAGCTCAATAACCTTATAGAGCTTTCAGAATCACAAGGATTTTGGGAAGATAGTGCAAATGCACCAAAGATTTTAAGAAGAAAAAGATTCTTGGAAGATTCTATAAGCTATATAAATTCTCTTAGTAGCGATTTCACGTTTTATTTTGAGCTTTTTAAAAGTTTGGGAGACAGTGATTCGGATATGCTACAAGAAGTGGAGATATGGCAAAATAAAATCCTAAAAGAATTGGAGCAGAAAAAGATTGAGAGCATGTTCTCTGATGAAGTTGATTATGGCGATTGTTTTTTGGATATACATTCTGGAGCAGGTGGGACCGAAAGTAATGATTGGGCATCTATGCTGCTGAGAATGTACCTAAGGTGGTGTGAGGAAAATATATATAAAGCTGAATTAGTATCACAACTTCATGGAGAGGAGGCCGGTATAAAATATGCTACACTGAAAATTCACGGCGTTAATGCATATGGTTGGTTAAAAAACGAAACGGGCGTTCATAGGCTTGTTAGAATCTCTCCTTTCAACAGTGCTGGTAAAAGGCATACAAGTTTTGCTAGTGTATACGCTTATCCGGTTTTAGATGAGAATATAACCATAAAGATCGAAAATTCTGATCTAAGAGTAGATACATACAGATCTTCCGGTGCTGGGGGCCAGCACGTTAATACAACTGACAGCGCGGTCAGAATAACACATATACCAAGTGGTGTTGTTGTGCAATCACAGAGCAGTAGATCACAGCATAAGAATAAGGAAGAGTGTATGTCCATGTTACGTTCTAAGCTGTATGAAAGAGAGCAGGAAAAGAAAAAACAGGAGTTTGAAAAAGCTTCTAGCGTAAAAACGGAAATTGGCTGGGGAAATCAGATAAGGTCATATGTACTACACCCATATAGAATGGTGAAGGATCTAAGAACAAGCCATCAAGAAACAAATACAGATTATGTATTAGATGGCGGTATAACAGGCTTTATGCGCTCTAATATAATAAAGAATATGGGAACACTATCTGGTGGAGAAAATCTTACATGAAAAGTCTTACATTTTTCATTTATATAATAAGCTGTAAAGTTATTATGCACTGTTAGTAAATATTTTGAATTCTTTTCATCCTCTAATTCTTTTAGAGTAAATTAAGTTGAGATTTGCATATTGAAGAATTTAACTAAAGCATCATAGAGATAAGTAAGATGACTAATATGACCTCTAATCCACCTCTTAGCCCAGAATTTCTCGATCGGGTTAATATCTGGTGAATATGAAAAATATTAGTTTACAGCCAACAGATTCAATAAGATCTTTTCCGAGATTTATGGAAGTAAGAATTGTCCATAATAACTACCTGGCCAGATTTAAGCTCATTAGTTAAGAATTTCCCAAATCTCAAAAACTTGAGTATTGCAAGAACCATTAAATATCATCGGTGCTATCGGCTCATTATTCACTAAACCAGCAATAATGTTAGTTCCTTTCATAATATTGTTCACCCTTTTTTCCTGCCAGTTTCTCGCTTTTAGTCCCTATCTTTGCAAATGCTCATATCAATGCCACTCTCATTAATATATACAAGGCTGGTATATCTTTTATGATTGCTTTGTATTTATCTCGCTTTTCTGTTTCCAAGTAGGTATTTTTTTATAGCTGTACTTTTTTAACCAATAATATGCCCCCTACAAAGCTCCTGTTAAAATGCACCCCCATTTCTAGGCACTGTTAACAAAGGTTTTGCCAAATAATGGAAAAGATGCAATATTATATTGGAGGCGATAAATATGGTATTTAGATGGATAAAAGGTTGTTTCC
>NZ_JARGYT010000110.1:0-3248 GCF_034470605.1 Candidatus Cyrtobacter comes | reverse complement strand
TTACTAAATTCTTCAAGAATTTTATTAAAATCAAACCTCTTTGTATTTTCTTTATTATTTTCAAGGCAAAAATGCTCTAAAAACTTAACAAGCGCTTTGAATTTCCCAATCTCGAAATCATCTTTGAAAAATAGCCAGTTCTTTTTAACAAATAGCTCCACAGTTTTACTTTTAGAAATATCTTGATACAATGCTTTTTTATCTGTAGCCAAAAGCTCCTCACATGAAACTAAAAACCTTTCATAAATAATTTCTTCTTTAATAGTCTCTGTAGTTATCTTTCCTTTATTTAAGGATATAAGAATCTTTGCTTTGTCAAACCCCCATTTACTTTGTAATTCACCTTTTATCTTAGCAAGCTCTTCTTCTGTAATTTCATCTTTTTGAATTTCACCTTTTTGAATTTTTATAATATTAGTGCAGATTTCTTTTTCTAAAACATCAAGCGCATATTGACGTAAGATTGTATCTTCAATATCAGGAGAATTTGTTCTTGAAAGAAGGCCTGGTATTTTTTTTGGATCAAAAAGAGCAGCAATCAGCTGTACCATCCCATCAGTACTTTGAATAGAAAGCTCTTGATCAGTACTTTGAATAAAAAGCTTAGAAAGCTCAGAAAGCTCTTTATCAAGTACTTTGTGATAAGATTTAAGGCCTATAACACCCAACCCCTGTTTAATATCATCATTTTCATTACTTGGAAAATAACGGTTAAATGTATCTTTAAAATTTTTTTTTTATATATTGCCGCATCTCTTCTTCTGGCGTCTTCCCAGGCCCAGCACCCTTAGGCTCAGCGCTCCCAGGCATATCTTCAGCGCTCTGCTCTAACTCATCTGTAAAATCAGGAACAAGATGTGATATAGAGCCATAAATAAGCATCTTTAATCCTACTTCGTTGATTGTATTTTGCATATATAGGAATATAATATAAACCTCCTATGATATAGATTTAAATGATATATTATATACTCATAGTATAATACACCTCATGAAAGTGGTATGGACCTTACCTAAACTTATAGTTATTTAAGTGAAATTAGCATAACAAGGCTAATAAGCTGTAATGCAAGAAGTATTATGCCACCTCAAATAAAATGGCTATATAAGATAGAAACTCGATTAGATTGAATTTTAGAAACAAACTCTATAAAATCATCCTAAAAACTCCTGGAATCAGGTTACGAATAATTGAAATTATGGTTTACGAACCAGTCTTTACATGGTCCTAAAATACTCTCACATACACTAAAATAAGATGGATATCCATCATATAAAGATGTTTGATGGCTATCTTCGCAGCTAGCATTATAATACCTATTTATAGCATCTTTACACATAGATATGGCATCTAACCGATAGTTATTTTCTATATCCTGATCTGAAGAAACCCACTTATTTGGATTAGCAGACAACTTAAAAGTAACCTTGTATGTGTTCATAATATTCTGTATCTCACCGCTTAAGTTATTTAGAATATCATTGGTTGATATAGGATCAAGTTTACGAATAATATTCCACCCAGCAATCACTTTTAAATCCATGGAATTTACATGTATATCATTATCCATCGCACCAACAACTATATTTGGCATTTTATCCTCATTGAGGATATATAGTATATCGAGAGAATGCTCTATCTCCTTAGAAAATATACAGTTAAAGTTCACTTTCATTATATGTCTCACACATTTATGCAAAAGCAAATCATTAATTACACATTCAATATTGAATACTCTATTAAAAATCACAATTTTTTTCACGAGACGCCCAGCCCTCATATCACTATCAGGAATTGCGATACATGTTTCAGGATATACAATCTCAAAACCAATAGAATGCATACTAGAAGGATCGTATCCAGTAGTATCAAACCCCAATACTTCAGTATGTGTCCTCACACAAAAATAGTCAGCATCACTGAGGTTTTTAAGTGATTGGAAACGCATTAAATTGCCAGTACTATCCGCAATATCACCAAGCTGAACAAACAAATTAAACAACTCACTCCAATTAGAGAAAGTTCTAAGCCCGATCTCCACAATGAAACAATATAATAAAAAACAGCTATTTAAAAAATAGAACTATAAATCTTCCTTCATACCTAAATCACTTAAATTAAGATGAGGCCTGAAACCTTCTTGCACCTCCAATGAGCTTGAATCATCTGACTCAATAGGAAATTCCACGAACCAATCATGCCCTAAAACACTTTCACATATACTTAAAAGAGATTGTACATTTGTAGTGCCTTGATACTCATGCAGCTTTTTCTGGCAGTGATTCACAACGCCTTGATATTTTCCTTCAGTATATATTTAATAATTTTCTTTAGCATACCAATCTAGAATTTCTTTATTTAAATTTTCAAAATAATCTGAAAATTCATTGTATCCAAAAGTATTGCTATATAAGCTGAAAATACTTTTAAATTCATTACTTAAATTACCTAAAACACAATCTGTTGATATACGATCAAGCTTTAAAACAACGTTCCAGTGAGCAAAAGAATTTAAGACCCAATCTGTATAAGCAGCAACACCATCATTTTCAGCCCCACTAACTACACCAATAACTATATTTGGTATTTTGTTATTATTATATATATCATGTATGTCAGGAGCCTTCCCTATCTCTTTGGTAAATATACAATTGAAATTTATTTTGATCGTATATTCGTTGCATTTTTGTAGCAGAACATTATCAGTTACACAATTAATCTCAAGTACATTATTAAAAATAACAGCCGTACCATTAATCTTGTGATCTAGCATCTGCCTATTAAAAAATTTGATGCAACTTCCCAAATTTGAATCACAATACCCATTATGTACAGAGATCGGAATTCCGGCAACAGAAGAACTCACTCCCTGAGTTCCTGCTTGTACACAAAAATAATCGGTATCATTTTTATTAGCAAAGACTTTTAAAGAATTAAATCGTGAAACCAAACGGCCTGTAACAGAAATCATATTAGCAAGTCGCATAGAAGCACCAACTAGCTCATTCCAATTATAGAAAGTTGTAGAATTAACACTCATAATCAAACAACAATTACAAACCTATAAATCCTCTTTTATCTGTAAATCCTCTTTTATCTGTAAATGCTCTTGGAGCAGATCTGAACCATTTTCCTGGAGCGGGCTGTTTAGGCACTGTTAACAAAGGTTGTATTTAATAGATGCTAAAGCTATAAAGGCAAGGAAAGAGAGATCGGATTTCTCAAATCGTAATGCTAAGCGTCGATT
>NZ_JARGYT010000109.1:0-3264 GCF_034470605.1 Candidatus Cyrtobacter comes | reverse complement strand
TTCGCTAAACTCAAAGAAAATCGACGCTTAGCATTACGATTTGAGAAATCCGATCTCTCTTTCCTTGCCTTTATAGCTTTAGCATCTATTAAATACAACCTTTGTTAACAGTGCCTAGTGACTTACTTGCCTTCCCATCTTTTGCTTTGTTTCTTTTAAGAATGGATATATTAATTCTTTAAACTTACCTTCTTTTATTGGGTACTTCCTCTCATTTAACATTCTTCATACTTTTTATGTGTTATTGCCGCAGTATAACATAAAAGCTCCTTTCCTTTGAGTTGTTAACAGTGCCATATGCAGAAACAAAGGTATAGATACAAGAGTTATCTATTTATCGAAGGTGATGTAAGGACGCAAAAATATTATGAGATTAAGAAAGTGTAATGTTATATGCGATTGGCAAATCCTCATATGGATTTATAGCAAAGCTATTTGTGGTATCGCGCACTACAGCCTATAACTGGATAGCTTCATCTGAGATTGAATAAAATCACAAACGATATTCAAGAAATAGAATTTGATGAGATGTGGCATTTTATACAATCAAAAAGAAATTGATTATTAAAGCATTGGATCGTGGAGAACTATTGCCTGGGTTATGCTAAAACCTTCGAAAAACTTTATAACAAAATAAGGCACATCAAAGATGCTAGATATTATACAGATAACTGGAGTGGTCTGTCTTACCAAAAAATCGCCATTTTATAGGGAAGAAGTATACAAAGATAAGAGACAATAGCGACATCACCTTGGAAGAATGACGACCAAAGTAGTTTCAAAAAAGGAGGAGATGATTGAGATGTCGATGAAATTGCGCTCTTTCTATGCCAGAAATCTTCCAGGCTTATAGAGAGGCTTTTCTATCTCTCTTTATATGAACACTCTCAAATGTTTCTAAATTTTCTCATCTCTAGTTAATATTTTATTATATTGTATAGATATTGCGGGTGTATATAGTAGCGGCATACTTTGGTGTTGTGGTAATGTATGAGTGCAGTATTTTATAATGAGAATGAT
This sequence comes from Candidatus Cyrtobacter comes, assembly GCF_034470605.1. Taxonomy (NCBI): domain Bacteria; kingdom Pseudomonadati; phylum Pseudomonadota; class Alphaproteobacteria; order Rickettsiales; family Candidatus Midichloriaceae; genus Candidatus Cyrtobacter; species Candidatus Cyrtobacter comes. The sequence continues at coordinate 2,244 of NZ_JARGYT010000109.1, read as the reverse complement.
ATAGCTAGTAAATTTTCAGAAGTGGTGAAGAAGTCTTCTGAATGTCTGCCTAGCTCTTGTCCAAGTGGCGTATATTTTAGCGGTAATGGCGATGCGCAGGGGCTTTATGCGCTAGGATCGCAGATAGGTGGGCCACAAAGCACTATGCGGCATGGAGAGACCAGTGAATGGTCAAGTAGTAGATATGCCATACTTGTTGGTGAGGGAAATTACAATATGCCTGATCAATTTAAGCTTGGGTATTATACTCAGGTTATGGGTGTTGCAAATGATGAAAATGGTGTTCATGTTGCTCCTGGTATCAATGTGCTTAATAACTGTGAGAAAGTTGGTGATGCTAACTGTAAAGCTCCAGGTGGACTTGATAATTTTTGGCGTAGTCTGTCTGATATCTCTATGGAGATAGGAAGGCTTGGTGCACCACTGCGCTTTGCAGTTTCACAAGCGGCGCCTATTAGATCGGTAAATATAGTAGGTGGCGATATATTGATGTGTGATTGGGGGCTAGGCGGGGATTGTGGATTTACGAGTGGTGGGTTCATCAGTAATATGCATATTAATAGCAAGCTGATACTTGGATCGCAGCAACAGTTTTATGTCACAGATTCTACATTTTCACAGCTACAGGCAGGCGTGTGGAATATAGTCTCTAATAATAACCAAGGTACTGTATTTGGTGATGGTGATAGCTCCACTAAAAACATTTGGAAAGGTTATCCTTTTACACAAACCACCGATGATATGCATCTTGTTCATCCTAAGCTGCTATTTAATGGAAAATGGAATGTAAAACTTGCGCAAGATATAAAAAATGCTGACGATTTTGTGTTGCTTTCATCAGATGTTTCACCGGCAATTATTACTGCAGCCCAGATACAATCTATCAACTCTGCATTGGCTGGTGGCGCACCAGGCCTTATTATAACACCTGGTATATATGAATTGGGTGGGGTCCTGAATATTCCGGATAATAAAATTGTGATCGGGCTCGGATTACCTTCTTTAGTGTGCCAAAGTAGTTCAGGTGGATGTATGCACGTTGGTAGCGAGGGTGTACATTTAACCGGTATTACTTTTGATGCAGGTGTTAATGGTTCTGCCTCTGATCAGGAGAATGTACTGCTTATTGTTGGTGACTTACTGCATGGTAATAAGGCTAACCCTACTGTACTTCAGGATGTATATTGTAGAATTGCACGTATTAATGATGGGCAGATATCTCCTGTGGCTTACGCTTGTGTGCGTATAGATGCTAATTGTGTTGTGGGCGAGAATTTATGGTTGTGGAGGGCAGATCATGATGCGCAGGCTTTACAGATTCCGTTTAGTATTAATTATTGCAAGCATGGCTTGATAGTGAATGGTGATGACGTGAAGATGAAGGGTTTATTTGTTGAGCACTTTAATGATATTCAAACGGTTTGGTTAGGTAAAAATGGACAGATCAAGTTCTATCAATCAGAATTGCCTTATTTTATGCCTACTGGAGGTGTAAAAGTAGATTGTACTATACCAAACTCGACAGAAGTTATACAAGAAACTGTTTGCCCTTCTCTTTATATTGCCGCTAGTGCCTCTGGTTTTGATGCGCGAGGAATTGGTGTATATTGCTTCTTCCCAAATGCTTTGGGGCAGGGGACAATTAAAGCTAATACTGTGATCAAAACCAACTCACAAGATGCATCATTTGCACATGTAGTAGTGCGTTGGCTTAATGGAGATCCAGCTAGTGGAATAAATGCTATACTAGAAGATAGTCAGGGTCGTTTGTTTCCAGAGGGTAGTTCTGTAGATGGTAATAATAATAAAGGTTACGCTTTTGATACCTTCCCTCTTCATCTTGAATTAGATGATATATGTATTGATGTGGAATGTGCCGTATAAAACGGTTTAATCAAAACTATAACTTCAGGGGCTATATTAACATTATAAAGATTGGTATGCCCCTAGAGTCAAACGCTTTGGTCTTCGCTTAAACTTTAACTAGATTTCTTTCGAAACTGTGGTATGGAGCAGAAGTATAAGATATAGTAATTTGTATTAGTCAAGATTTAATCTTACAGATAGTACAACTCAAGAAGAAAAATCTTATCTGAATTTACACTGTCAGACTTATCTTCGAGATACAAAACCTCATTAGATTTAGGTATGTCACGTTAAGTGTGTAAGTTGAATTTTAAGCCCTACATCTGTCAGGGAACAAGATGTGGAACTGATTGAGAGCTAAGGCCCAATCTCTGATCG
>NZ_JARGYT010000108.1:0-3430 GCF_034470605.1 Candidatus Cyrtobacter comes | reverse complement strand
TTCGCTAAACTCAAAGAAAATCGACGCTTAGCATTACGATTTGAGAAATCCGATCTCTCTTTCCTTGCCTTTATAGCTTTAGCATCTATTAAATACAACCTTTGTTAACAGTGCCTAGTAGATATATAAATATTATATGAACTTGATGGGTTTAAGAGATTTCCATACTTTAAGCTAAAGTATTAATGTAGATTATAAAGTATGATGTTAGAGCTTTTTGTATTATTTATTAAAGACAATCATAGAATATTTAATACGAAATTTAGCCACTATTTTATAGTGCAAAAATAGCGTGTTACTATCTTTAATCACAACCTTATCTTTTTTATCAAAAATATCAGGTAATTACCTGATATCGTAATACTAAAAATTTCCTAGATAGGGAACTTTTTGCAAAGTTCTAGCACTTTATGTGACACATCTGTTAACAAAGAATCAACTCTATATTCTGTAGATAGGATGCTTGAAATATAGTTGCCTATCAATTCAAATTCCTGATTACCAAGCCCCCTTGTAGTGCAGGCAGGGCTTCCAAGTCTTATGCCTGATGTTGTTATGAAGCTTTTTTTATCAAATGGGATACTGTTTTTATTGCAAGTTAACCTCGCTTTATCTAAGCGTTCCTCTGCTTCTCTCCCTGTAATTCCTTTATTTTGTAGATCAATAACTAACATGTGTGTATCGGTTCCACCGGTAATAACATGAAAGCCATTATTTATCAGGACATCAGCAAGCTTCTTGGAATTTGAAACAACCATTTTCATGTATTCTCTAAAATCATCCTGTAATGCAAGGCCAAATGCCACAGCCTTTGCTGCTATAATATGCATTAAAGGCCCACCTTGTATTCCTGGAAACACAGCAGAATCTATTTTTTTAGATATTGCCTCGTCATTGCAAATTATAATACCACCTCTTGGACCTCTTAGAGTCTTATGTGTTGTTGAAGTCACAACATGTGAATGCTCAACAGGATTTTGGTGAAGACCAGCGGCAACAAGCCCAGCTATATGGGCCATATCAACCATAAGATATGCACCTACAGAATCTGCGATATCACGAAATTTAGCAAAATCTAATGCTCTTGGATAAGAAGAGCAGCCTGCTATTATAAGGCGTGGGCGAAAATCCTCAGCTATACTTCTCACCTCATCATAGTCTATTAGATATGTATCACGATTTACCGCATAATGCTTTATATCAAACCATTTACCAGACATATTGACAGGTGAGCCGTGTGTTAGATGGCCACCACAATCTAGCGAAAGGCTAAGCACTTTATCACCTGGTTTTAGAAGAGCGAGAAATGCGGCTTGATTAGCCTGAGAACCAGAGTGCGGTTGGACGTTTGCAAATCTACATCCATACAGTGATTTTAGCCTATCTATAGCTATTTCTTCTATCTTATCAACGTATTCGCATCCACCATAGTACCTCTTACCAGGATAGCCTTCTGCATACTTATTGGTAAGGCAAGAACCAGCAGCTTCCAAAACCTGGCTGCTAGCTATATTTTCAGAGGCAATAAGCTCAAGTGTGTAATTCTGTCTTTCTAGCTCTTTGGAAATCAGAGAACCGATCTCCGGATCTGCATCAAGAAGCTTACCAGAAAAAAAATTCATAACAGGTGATTAACGTATCAACAAACTGGTACCCGCGGCCGGACTTGAACCGGCAAGGGACTTAACTCCCCGCGGATTTTAAGTCCGCTATGTCTACCATTCCATCACGCAGGCTATAGATTTAAATAGGTAAGTCGCGTGCAATTATTATCAGATATTGCGCTCATTTCAAGAGGTTTTTATCTTTATTTAAAGAAATTTATTTTTATGCTCTTCATATAATTTATGATTATTAAAATACGATTACTTAACTTATAAAATTAATTAAGGTATTAAGGTTTTGCCTTTTCTAAAATTAAATTTTTACGAACAAAGCTATTTGTTAAGTTTTAGCTAAAAAATAAAAAATAGCTACTCGTTCCAGCTTTTTCGATATAAAACACAATCGATGTGTAACCAAAGGTTGTGATTTCTTATATGAAGGGTATAAAGTCTTTTTTTAACAGAATCACCGAAAATGTTTTCGGTAAAAAGCCAAATACCAGCGTTGATGAGATTGAGCAATCAAAGCCCAATGCCCGTATTGATGAGGTTGAACAACCAAAAAAGCAAGATGTATCACCGCCTGTAGAAGGTGTGCCTTCTAAATATGGTAAAACTAAGCCAGCGCCAAAGCCACCTTCAAATCCACCTCTAACCACTCAAAATCCTCCTATTAGTGAAGCTGCTGCTTTTACACCACCTCCGGCACCTCCACTACCTGCTAGTTTAATAGATGCTGCTATCCGCAATAATACAGGGTTACAACCAAAAGCCGTTGAGCTAAATAATCAAAATCCTCCTTCAAAAACCCATGAGGATGCGAAAAATATAGAGGCAAGGCAAGATGGAGATGCGCGTAGTAATATGTTTCAAGAGCTCAATGCTAAGTTGTCTGCTATAAGGGAGAAGATTGATTCATTTAATCAAGGACATGATAAAGGGCAAAATATGCAGGATATAATGATACCAAAAAAGCCTGTGCAGGGCCCCATGCATAAGATGCTAAATAGCAAGGAGGCACTTGCTGTTCTTGCCAATGCACAAAGAATGAGTGAGGGTAGTACTTCGAAAGGTGTTAATGATGATAATGGTGTGGATCCAAAAGAATGGGAAGATGAAAAGCCCATATCACAAGTGAAAGAAAAGCCCACACCACCACCTAAACCATCACAAGAGGCCATCAAAGAGGCGTTTCAAGCTAATGGGGCAAGGGGTGAGTGGTCACAGAAAGTTGTAGATTCTAAGCGAGCAGTAAAGGATATGGGGGGGCGATCATAGAGATAAAATATGAATTATCTTCAAATTGTTAATTGTTGTTCGCGCATAATAGGGAGGGCAGCTTTGGTAACAGAAATTAAGCCAAATACGTTTGTATCAAATATATCTCTTATATCTTGCATTGGTGCCTCTTCCAAAGTACCATTAACTAAGACATCGATTCTATGAAATTTTTCTACAGATCTATTGATAGAGTTATTTGTATCAACAGTGTTTGTTACATCTAATTTCAATACAAGTGTCCTATCTCCATATTGTTCTTGGAGATCATCTAGAGTTGAGGTGTTACGTGCAGTAGCCACATGGTTGCTGTTTTTTAGTAACTCTTCTACTATGGACCTACCAAAGCTTTTAGAGCAACCAGTAACAAACCACACCTTTTTTGCATTTCTACCATACCTAAAACTTCTTCCTACATAACATTTTATAAATGAAAGATTTGCAATCACTAGGCACTGTTAACAAAGGTTTTGCCAAATAATGGAAAAGATGCAATATTATATTGGAGGCGATAAATATGGTATTTAGATGGATAAAAGGTTGTTTCC
>NZ_JARGYT010000107.1:0-3455 GCF_034470605.1 Candidatus Cyrtobacter comes | reverse complement strand
CGCTAAACTCAAAGAAAATCGACGCTTAGCATTACGATTTGAGAAATCCGATCTCTCTTTCCTTGCCTTTATAGCTTTAGCATCTATTAAATACAACCTTTGTTAACAGTGCCTATGGCTTCAGCTTTATAGTGATTGCTATATCGACAATGCTTGGAGGTATATTCTCTAAAAGATTGCAGAATAAACATTCTTCCAAAAAAATCATGAGCTATGGGCTTTTGATCATTGCTTTTGCAACAGCGGTTTTTAGTCTCATCGCTTTGATCAACCATAATTTATTTGCTTTTCCCTCTTATATAATGATAGCGGTGACTATTCTTTCTCAAATGGGATGTGCTTTTGGAATCTGCATGGCAACCAGTAATGCTCTTGCATTAGCACTTGTGGATTATAAACATGCAACAGCATCAAGTTTATTTGGATTTTTCTACTATGGCCTGATCTCTCTCTTTACATTCTTTATGGGATTTCTGCATGATGGGACACTACTGCCAATGCCGCTTTATTTCTTAGGTTTAAGTTGTTTTATGATGATTGTAAATCGTATCTTCTTGAAGAATTAATGGGAATTAAAAACCCCCCAAGGATGTTGTTCTTAGAGCTTGCGGTTGATTACTTCTTTTTGAGATAATCTCTCCATGGCGTATCTTAGCATGGTTTTAGGCATTTGATGCGCATGATCACAAAGAAACGCTATTAATCTTGCCTCATCCTTTTTTCCTGCTTCACGCAACGTCCAGCCAACAGCTTTGTGAATCAGATCATGTGAATCATTTTGCAATAATTTGGCTATCTTAAATGTCCAGCCTAACTCAGATTTGCGGATAAAATACCATGTTGCAACAATCGCAGCTCTACGCTCCCATAAATTTTGGGAGCCAGCTAACTCTTCAAGAAAATCACGATCCCGCTCAAAAAGATGAGCGCCTATAATGAGATGAGCAGAACTATCCACTAAATTCCAATTATTGATATGGCCAATATTGGTTCTATAAAATTGATAGATTTCTTCTTTCTGTTCAGATGTTCCTATATTATATTGCCCAGTCAAAATAATAAGCGCCAATAATCGTTCCTCGTTGATTGTTGATTGTATCAAAAGGCCTAAATCTTGCATTGCTAGATTCAAAAAGCTTTTTGCAATTTTTCGTAAAGTAGGCACCGTAATGCCTATAAACCTATCGTGTTGCGCATAATCTCCTGGACCTGTTTTGAAGAAAATAGACACTTTCGCTGGGGTTGAATCAATGGATTCTTGTAAAACCTTTCTCAATTTTCGAATTGTATCAGACATTGCTTTTCTCAAATTTAATTAACAATTGTTTGCCACCAAGAACCACTATTAGGTGAAATAATGCACAAGTCTTCGGAATAATAGCAGCTTTTGTTTAAATTTTAAGCCTTTCAACCCCACGTTTTAAACTATGCCTATCAACAAATGGCCCAATCAGCAATTATGAACCCCTGTATTATCGCAGGTCTCTTGCTCCTTATTTTCGGTTGCGCCGGTTGTTATTTTAGCAATTTAATTGAAATGTTAATGACCAATCGCTCGGTATAAGTATTTGATGGTAGCATATGGAACGTTCTTGGTCAAGCGATTTAAGATGCATGGTCGCAGCCCTCGAAATGTCTGCAATTGATAGCGCGCATGTATTATTTCCAGCACTTGGACCTTTGTGCGGAGGACTCATCGCTGAAGGGTTTGGATTGAGAAACATTTTTGTCTTTCTGATTTTGTTTGCGCTTAATAATCTCATCGCTTTGATCAACCATCATTTATAGGCTTTGCACTCTTAGATAATAAGAGCGGTACACTTGCTCAAATAGGTTTTGGAGTATGTATTGCAACATTGTAATTGGGCGCTATAATATAATACGGTTTATTTAGATTTTCTATCTAGGCTACTTAATATGAACATAAGCCATCAATATATAGTAAAATTAGCTTCAGAAGCATTCTGGTCTTTTGTCTTTAAAAATAGCTTTAAAGAGGCTGGTTTTGTAATTACGATTGAGGATATTCCAGAGAGTCTGTGGTCACGAGAAATTTTACTCAAGATGCTTAGTAAAGATTTATATCCAGTAGAGCTTTCTCAAGATTTAATTGACACATTATATTATGACGTTGCCGAAACTATTATTGACCATAATAACAGAGAGGAAAACATTATAGGGATTGTATATCAAGAAGATTTTAAATTTTGTAAAGATCCTAATTTTGCTTTTAAAAATTTAATTGATAAACAATTTACTGATTCAGATCAAAAATCTAATTACTATTTACAGTTAAAAGGCAAGTATTTAAATGAAGGAGAGTTAATTTTAAGGACACCTTTGCCATCTGGTATTCTTTTAAAATCCAGACCCACTACTAGTTCTATGCCATACATTCCAAATACATTAAAGGCATTAGGATTTCAAAAGCAGCTTGTATTACAGATAACGGACATACTTCCTTTACCTGCTAATAAATACGGTTATAATTATTTTATTACTGGGTTATTTTATATTCCAACAATCCAAGACCATAGCTTAGTATGGTTAAAGCTAATTCCCAACGCTACTACTATTCTGAATTGTTTTCGAATAATATGTTACGAAGATGGAAGTTTTTGCGAAGGAAACATTTTACCCAAATCTCCCACTAATAAAAAAAACCTCATAAATAAGATGCTTTCTTTTTTTTATTAATATGAAAGTATCTAAAATAAAAGAGGGCAATACACTTTTAGTAAGCGAAGGAAATTGGAGTTTTACAATTAGCTTGGTAAAGAAATTACAGTTATTATATAAGCTTATAACTTTTACATATGGAGCATATTCTTATTTTTCCCGTTACATGTAAGGGATTAATTGAGTCAATGCAGTTTTGGTGAAAAAATTTATAATATCAGCTTCAAAAATTTTAAAAAGAGATAGTTTTAATCACTATAGTTGATTTTTACGACAATATGTTTAATGAGTTATATAGCTATTTTATTCGAGATGATATAAGGTTTGTTGTATTACAGCTTATTAACTTTATTCTTAACATGCTAATTTAACTTAAGTAACTATGTTAAGTTGAGTTGAGATTTGCGTATTGAAGAATTTAATTAAGGTATCATAGCAACATTACTAATATAACCTCTATTTCATATTAGCCCAGAATTTCTCAATTGAATTTAAATCAGGTGAATAAGGAAAAATTGTACTGCATTTCATAGACTCTATTAATTCTCTTTTGGATCTATGAAAAGAAGCCTCTACTTGTTCTAACTTTTTAATCATGACTACCCAATAACAAGCTAATAACAAGCTAATAACAAGCTCTACATTAAAAATCATTGGTGCTAAACTAGCAATAGTTCGGCATTACCTAATAATTATAGACAATAGAATGAGATTATGCCTATATTGGAATAGGAAGGAGAAAATGGATGACAATTGAATGTAGATATTGCGGTTGT
>NZ_JARGYT010000106.1:0-3476 GCF_034470605.1 Candidatus Cyrtobacter comes | reverse complement strand
ATGGATGACATAAAGTTTCATAAGAATGCAGATGTAATAGAGGAGATTAAGTCAGTAGTTGGATGCGAAGTATTGTTTTTAACTCACCAGATTTAAACCAAATTGAGCATTATTGGTTTAAGATTAAGCATTTAGTTAGAAAATATAGAAGAAAATTTGTACAGACACCCTAGCTTATGTGCTAAAAACTGTCTCAACCTCTTTTGACTAGGCTATATAATATATCACTTAAATTTTGATGCTTTTGATCAAGGGATGTGTGTGTCTATAGTGCAGGATTGCTAATCATTGCTACAATCATATCTAGCAATGATTAGCAATCCCATAGTTATAACAAAGTAATATCAAAGAGAGAATATATAGCGGAAGCACTATAGAATGATTACATTAAAAGTAATTTGATTAAACTTAACTCAGTGATAATTATAGTATTTATGAGATTAATGCTATTTTATGACGCTTTAGCTATATAGTGATTGAAGCTGAACTAGCATAGGCTGTAGTATATGCGATGTTGTTGTCTACGCTTTCCTAAAATAAAACAGCGATGATAGATAAAGCTGCCATGATAGAAGCTAAAAAATTGAGTCTAAGGTACTAGATTAACAAAAAACGTTACCATCAATTCCATGCTATAGTTGTTTCCATGTGATGGTTTTAGAGAAACTTATCGCTATCTATATATGCATTGTCATGCATATAATAAAACTTTCATATGCGCCAACTAGCTCATGTTAAGCTAGTTGGCGCATATTTTTCTATAAAGATTTTATACAATATAAAATATATAGAACCAATATATTAGGTAAAAAACTATATAGTTTTCTACCTAAACTGCTTAATATGGCGATTTTATCATGATCTATGAATAACGCCTATCAGTATGCTGTGTTTTTATATCATCTATAGGAATTCTAGTACCAAAATCCCCATCTATTGCAATATTTATTGCTTCCATTGCATTTGAAACTGGCAAGATCTCGAGTGTTCCCCTTATTTCTAACGGTATCTCCTCTAGATCCCTTAGATTTTCTTGAGGAATAATAACCCTCTTTACCCTTGATCTTGACGCTGCTAGTAATTTCTCTTTTAAGCCTCCAATTCTTAGCGCCCTGCCACTAAGAGTAATTTCACCTGTGATTGCAATATCAGCGTATATAGGCGCTTTAATTAAAGTTGATAATATAGATATACATATACCAACACCGGCAGAAGGGCCATCTTTAGGTATGGCTCCCTCTGGGACATGTATATGTATATCTGTCTCTTTAAATATTTTATCATCTATACCAAAAAAGAATGCTTTAGACCTGACATAGCTCAATGCGGTCTCAACTGACTCCTTCATTACATCACCCAGCTTACCAGTTATCTTAACTTTTCCGTCACCTTTCATAGCAACAGATTCTATTTCTAGAATATCACCGCCGGCTTCAGTATAGGCAAGCCCATTCATAATACCTATCTTCTTTTCGCTTTTTACAAAATTATTGATATATTTAACGGATCCAAGAAAATCCTTCAAATTATCTTTGGATACAATTTGTTTTTCGTAATTACTATCCAAAAGCTTCTTTCTAATAAATTTCCTTATGACTTTTGCAATATCTCTATCAAGCTGCCTAACTCCAGCCTCCTTAGTGTAGCTTTCTATAAGAAATTTTATAGCCTCTTCTTCAAATACAACTTCCCCTTCTTTAACAGAATGAAATTTATTTTGTTTAGGTATTAGGTACTGCTTGGCAATACTAATCTTCTCGCCATCCGTATATCCAGAAAGTCTTATTACCTCAAGTCTATCAAGTAAAGGTCTTGGTAGATCTAAACTATTTGCCGTTGCTATGAATAGCACATTAGAAAGATCATAATTAACTCCTATGTAATGATCGCTAAACGACTTGTTTTGCTCAGGATCAAGTGCCTCTAAAAGAGCTGATGAAGGATCACCTCTGTAATCAAAGCTTAATTTATCTATTTCATCTAACAAGATTAGAGGGTTGCTAGTTTTGGCCTTCTTCATAGCTTGTATAATCTTACCAGGCATTGCGCCAACATATGTTTTTCTATGCCCACGTATCTCGGCCTCGTCCCTCATTCCACCTAGTGCTATCTTTACAAAATTCCTACCAGTTGCAGATGCGATGGACTTTGCAAGGGAGGTTTTGCCAACTCCAGGAGGGCCAACCAAGCATATTATAGGTCCTCTCATATTATTTGTCCTAACCGTCACGGCTATATGCTCTAATATTCTATCTTTTACCTTTTCAAGGCCATAATGATCCTTATTGAGTATGTCCTCTGCCTTAGAGATATCTTTATTGATTTTAGATATCTGTTTCCAAGGTATTTCTAGAAGCCAATCTACATAGCTTCGTATTACAGATGCTTCTGAAGACATCTGATTCATCATCTTTAATTTCTTTATTTCAGATAGAGCTGTATCTTTTGCTTCCTTAGACATCTTGGAACTTTTGACTTTTTGCTCAAGGACCATGAGCTCTTCCTTATAATCTTCTTCGCCGAGTTCTCTGTGAATGGCTTTTAGTTGCTCATTTAAATAATAATCCTTTTGATTTTTTTCTATTTGATTTCTGACACGATTTCTTATTCTCCCCTCTGCTTTTAATAACTCTATCTCAGAATCTATATAGACAAGTATCTGCTCCAATTTTTTTGGTATTGAAGTTATTTCTAATAAGGCCTGCTTTTTATCAACAGGCAACATTAGGTGCGCGCTAATCAAATTACAAAAATCAGAAAGATTTGATATTTGAGATATATTATCGTTTATTGTTTCTGGATTTATCCTTTTATTTATAGACAAATATTCCTCAAATTTATCTTGTACGGACCGTTTTAGTGCCAACACCTCTTTTTCATCAGTATAATCATCATCTACCAATGGTAAGACATGAGCATACATTGTTTTTGCCCTTGTATATAACTTATCTATCTTGACCCTTTTTATACCTTGAACAACAACTTTTATAGTCCCTTCCTGTACTTTTGATGTTTGTAATATTTTTGCTAAAACACCAACAGAAAATATCTCTTCCTGCTTTGGCATATCTTTGGAAGCATCTTTTTGGGTTATTAAAACAAGTGTGTTGCTATCATCTACACTCTCAAGCGCATTAATAGACTTTTCCCTACCAACAAAGAGCGTAACCATCATATCAGGAAACATCACCAAGTCTCGAAGCAAAAGTGCAGGAAAGCGGTCTTTCATGTTACTTTTATTAACAAAATTCACTCTAAGGCCTAAATATAGGTTGTAATCACTTATTGACAAGTGTAGTGGCAGAATTATTTTCCCGCACACTAAATTGAGACATGCAACACTTTATCATAACATTGATATAATGTACTCAAATATATAGGCACTGTTAACAAAGGTTTTGCCAAATAATGGAAAAGATGCAATATTATATTGGAGGCGATAAATATGGTATTTAGATGGATAAAAGGTTGTTTCC
>NZ_JARGYT010000105.1:0-3771 GCF_034470605.1 Candidatus Cyrtobacter comes | reverse complement strand
CGCTAAACTCAAAGAAAATCGACGCTTAGCATTACGATTTGAGAAATCCGATCTCTCTTTCCTTGCCTTTATAGCTTTAGCATCTATTAAATACAACCTTTGTTAACAGTGCCTAGTAGATCTTGTAAAACATAAAATACCAAAATCTCTCTCTGTTGATCCTATAAAAGATATACAGGTACTTTGTCCTATGCAAAGAGGCGGAGTTGGAGCTAGAGCATTAAATACCGAGCTTCAAAAAGCTCTAAATGGAAGTACTGAGTATATAACAAAGTACGGGCAAAACTATGCTATAGGAGATAAAGTAATGCAGGTAGAAAATGACTATGATAAAGAGATTTATAACGGTGATATAGGTTATATAAGAAAAATAGACCTTAATGAGCAAATAGCAGAAATAGAGTTTGATGGAGAGATTAAGGAGTATGACTTTACAGACTTTGATAAAATAACTCTTGCCTATGCAACTACCATACATAAATCACAAGGATCAGAGTATCCAGTAGTTGTGATACCACTTTTTATGCAAAGCTATCTAATGCTACAAAAGAATTTGATATATACTGGAATCACAAGAGGTAAAAGGCTTGTGATTCTTGTTGTAGAGAAGAAAGCTTTGGTTATAGGGTCTACATCTAAAAAATCCATACTGAGATATACAAAGCTAAAGGATCAAGTACAAGGCTTATGGGTAAGGAGACAGCTTAAAACCCCATATATCAATTGATGAGAGTGTTAATTAGAAGAGGTATATGGTATAATACTCTCGCTGATTTAAATGCACTATTTTCTCTTATATTTGTGCTTTTGATAATTCGGATATCCGAACTTTCTTAGATTCCCTTTTAAGAGATAAGCTATCTTCCGCTATTCTTACAAGATCTACCTCTTTTCGGAAAGGCTTCATCACCATCAATCTATCACCTATAATCTTAATTACCCTTTCTCCATTATTATTACAAAAATATACATCATCATCTTTTTCATCAAAAACTCTCCCCTTAATATACCTAACACCCACACCACTTTTTATTTCTTTTGACAAATCTAACAACTTATTTAAGTTATCAGCATCTTCTTCAAGTAGCTTTTTTATATATTTTGCAGTTCTGATAGAAATTTTACTCATATCACCAACTTTGTCCCAAAGTACCTGAGGTATATGGTTAAATACTAAAATCTCATTAAGCGTACTTTTTGCGATTCCTAATTTATCACAAAGTTCTTTTTGCGAAACCTTTTCATCATTCATTATCATAAAATAGCTTCTACTCTTTGAGTAAACAGAAATATCTTTTTTAATATTTTCAGAATTTTGTATAAAAAACGCCTCAGCATCACAAACATCTATTATTACAGCTCTTACCTCCGTTTTGATTAACGCACAGGCTCTCAATCTTCTCTGACCAGCAATCACTTCATAACCCACACCACTCCTCCGTACTACAATAGGTTGTATTTGACCATTTTCTAGGATGTCTTTTGCCAACTCATCAAGGTTACCTAATTCAAATTCTTGCCTATCAGCATATTTCCAAATACTACATCTCGAAACATCTAAATTCACTATATCTTTTTGATCTATAGAAATATTAGTTTTAAAAATATCTCCAAAATCTACTTTACTATTTTTCTTCATAATACTTAATTTTATCTAACATCTCATTTAAAACCATCTCAAATTCTTGCGAAACCTTTTCACCTTTTCTCTTCTCTATTTTAGCATATTCCACAATTGAATTAGAATATTTTGGAGTTTGGCTTTCTATCACAGCTGTGGACTGAGAAATCTCATTTCTAAATACTAATTCTGGAAAAGATTCTATTAATTGTTCTCTAATGTTTTGTGTAACAATGGTACCTTTATTCACTCTATTCAATATTATACCAAGAATTTTTAGATTAGGACTTAACCCAGGTTGTTGCGCCACTCTAATTTTTTGCATCAGGGAAATTAGACCCTGCATATGATATGTCTCAGGATATACAGGTATCACTATATAATCAGAAGCTATTAATCCAGAAATAAAAATGTTCCCCAATGAAGGAGGGGAATCTATAATAACGTATTCAAAAGAGTATTCATTAATTAATCTCCGGATCCCATCTCTAAAGTTGAACAGTACTTCTATTGCACTCTTTTTATCTATATCCATCAAATTCTCATCTGCACCTATGCAATATAAGCTATCAGATATCTTTGAAGGTACTATGTGTTTACCTAAATGTAATAACGTAGATGATTCTTGGGGCGGGTAATTTAATCCACCAAGCATAGTATATGTTAAATTGGCCTGAGTATCGTTATCTATTGCAAGAACTTTATTTCCATCCATGCTTAACATCTTTGCAAAATTCAAAGATAAAGTAGTTTTTCCGCACCCACCTTTTTGATTAGAAATAACTATAACTTTTGCAGACCCATTAGCAAGTACTGGATTTTTTTGCCATTCTCGAAATAATCTAATCGCTCTATCTGGTACTAACTTCCTATTTTGATCCACATCTTTTAGAAACCACTTTTTAACAGAACTTATTGAGTATCCTGTAATCTTAGATATTTGAATATTGGTTAATTTATACCTATTTTTCAAATCATTTAGCTCATATAGGTTACTCATAATATTCATCCTCACTCTCTTATTATAAAAGTTCACTAAACGCTTAATATCACATTTCTAGAAAAAAATGAACTTTTTCTTGACTATAAAAAGTATGTGTGTATTAAAGTTACACTTATGGAGTACGCCACGGTGGCTCTTTGTGAGCCTCCCTAAACAGAAACATAATTGGGAAAAGGGGCTATAAGAAATTACCTAATGAATCTCTAAAACCCACTATATTCACCAAAAACACAATGAGAATATAGCATAAAGATTCTTTAGGTCAATGTACTGCTCCTTATAAAATTTTATTGCTTTTATTATGTGGTGCAGTACTAAGTCGTTTAGTAATATATTTCTCCTGAGAAACAATGCGTATGCAGTGTTACTGAATACCCTATTAATATGGATTCAAAGATGTGGTAGAAATGTAAACGGTCTATCAGGGTGTTGGATATATAATTCACTGAAAGAATGGCACAAATTGTTACACTTTTGGTCTGAATCAAAGATAAGGAGAACAATAAAAGATCTTGAAGATATGGGGGTGCTTTTATCAAAAAGAGTAAATGCCAATAAATGGAACCAAACAAAATGGTACTCGGTAAATTTAGAGCGGTTGCAAGAAATACTAAATGACCCACTATATACCAATATCAGTACCAAAGGATCTCTAAATTTTAAAAAGAAAAAATGGACAGATCGATCAGTTCAAAATGAGCCGATCATAACAATTAATAACTATACAATAATTAATTCTTCTAATGTAGAAGAAGAGATTTTGGATTTTATAGAAAGGGACGTCAAACCTACTCCAAGCGAATCACAAGTAGCTCAGCAAATGATCCAAGCTTGGAATGATAATGTACCCAATGTGCAAGTAATCTTAACGGACTTTATAGCAACAAGCCTAGTAACTTTACTTAAGGATCACTTTGAAAATAACCTGGAAGACTGGATCAAGTACACAAAAAGTGTAGCAAGCAGTAGATATCTGATGGGTAAACTAAACAAGAACTTTAAGCCACAGTTTGGATTTTTAACAAGAGAAGATGTTGTGATAAAGGTACTAAATGGAGGTTATGGAGTTAAAGCTGATAAGCCTTGCAAACAAGAGGAAGCACAGCAAGCAGAACCACAAGTTCCTCAACAAGATGTACCTGAGGAG
>NZ_JARGYT010000104.1:0-3787 GCF_034470605.1 Candidatus Cyrtobacter comes | reverse complement strand
CTAATTTTTGCAAGTAAGTATTTGAGATTCGTAGCAATATTCAGCTTTTCTTTTTCGTTAAATGCAGCTTTTCTAAGTTTGCTCATATATCAATACGAGATTTTAATAACGTACTAACATATTAATAGTAGTTTATTAAGCAAGACTAGTTTTGTGCCTAGTTATTTTTAATTAGACCTCTTGCATAACTTATAGCATAAGTTATTTGGTACCTTAATATCATAAATATAACCAAATTGCGGCGTTAATATACTTAATCCACCTAAATAAAAAAAGGAAATTAAGCTTTTATCTTAATAGTATTAGCTATTTTATCAATTGCGGGCTCAAAGTTTTTATTTTCTTCTAATAAATTGATTTTATCTTCCTCAACTTTCTTTAAAAAATTATCAGATGTTACCACTTTATTTCCTATTTTATTTTCATAAGCCTTTCTTGCCTCTCCTGCACTTGCTCCGCCATCTTTTGCGGCTTTTTTATTTTGTTCAAATCCTTTTGTATTTCTCTGCCTCGTTACTTCAATTGTTGCTTCCTCCCCTAATCGCTGAAAAATAAGCTCAATGTTTGTCATATGGTCTCGCAAATTTTCTTTCTTTAAGCTTTTTATTTCTTTATGCTTACTTACAGAAACGCCAAAAGTTTCTTGAGAAATAATATTTGTTAATGTTGCGTATTCTTGCCCTTCCTTTACTCCTCTTTGCTTCCATTCGCCCGTTAATTCATTTCTTGTGAACTGTCCATCTATTCTGTTTTGTATCCATTGCTTATCTCTTCCCTGTAATTCATAGTATAAAATAGCTCGCTTAACTGTTAAGTCAGGGTTATTTTGCTCTTGCAACCTTTCAAACCCAGTTTTAGCTAACCATTTTTTAAAAGGCTCTGCATTTTTTGAAGGTACGGATTGCACTATTCTTAAAATTTCTTCTACATTTGCAACTTCCGTGTCTCTATATTTACCGTCTTTGCTGGGCATTTTCAACTTCGTCCATTCACGACGAAGTTCGTCATCGTTCTGTTTTACTTTATTCCAATAGCTTGCTGGCTCTGGTGTTTCCGCCAAACCTTCTATAATATCAATAATAGAAAACCACCATTCTCCATTATAAAAAGTTTTACGGACATCTTTTTTTAAAAATTTACCCACAACGCACTCTCCTTGTTGTGGTATTAAATCTAGTTGTTTTTTATCTGTCATATATATATTTTAAAAATTATTACTTGATTAAATTCGCATATACTAACTTTTTTCCTTCACAAACTTCAAACCAGTTTTCAAATTTTGTAAAAGCTGTAAATGCACGCTTTGAATATCTAAAGCTAAACTCATTCAAATACTTTTGAATATGCTTTTTACTGCACCAGTGATAAATTCCGTATATTCCACGCTTAACATAACTCCAGTATCCTTTTATTGCATTTGTATGAACTTTGAAAGCTTCTAGTCTTCTTACAAACACGCCAGCTTCGTGTTTGATTGTATGGTGCTTATAGAATTTCTTTAAATCTTTATAAGCGTGTAGTGTATCCGTGCAAATTGTACTTCCGTCTTTTACATTTAAAGCAATCTTTGGAAGCAATATACTCTTTTCTGCACTTGCTACTTTTAAAGCTCTAACCTCCCCAGTTTCACGATTTACCATACCTAACACAACTTGTTTAGTGGTTGTATGCTTTTTATGTTTATGTTTGTGTTTTCTTCTTTTCCTCCAAAGTAAGCTTCATCTATTTCTGTTGTGCCATTAAAGGGATTATTGCATCCACTTCCTAAAATTTCTCTTAATCTACATAAAACAAACCAAGCACTTTTTTGAGTAATTGAAAGGTATTTTGCTAATTGGTAGCTAGAAAGCCCTTTTTTCATTGAAGTAAAAAGGTAAATAGTTAAAAACCATTTAGTAAGCGGAAGTCTGCTATCTTCAAATATTGTACCAATTCTAACTGTGAATTGTTTAGTGCATTTAGAGCATTTATAAAGAATACCATCTTTGAAAGAGTAGGTTTCTGTAGCATTACAATAAGGGCAAATAGCTTTATCACCTCCCCATCTTTTTTTAGCAAACCACTCTCTACAAGTCTTTTCTTCCGCAAAATGATTTTGAAATTCAATTAAATTCATACTCTTATAATTTCTTATAAGGTAGATTAAATCATTTAAAATTAATTATCAAGCTTTTTTTGGTATATTAAGTATATTAACACCCAAATTGCCCTAAAAGAGTTGCGTGACTAACTTTAAAATATGTAATAGTTTCCGAAGAAGTTTACTGTACAACTATATCCGCTAAACACAAAGTTAAACAAAATAACAATAAATTATTAGCATATTGTTGCTATAATACGATATATGATATATGTTATAGCACAGTATAGTTTGGTGACATTAATATATGGTCAAATCATTCTTTAAGCTATTTTTAAGCAAGAATCTTTTTATATCCCTCTTATTATTTTTAGTTCCTGCCATTTCATATGCTACCGGCAAGGCTGTTGCAATTCCATTTCTGGATGACCTTGGCGTAACAGTAAAAGAAATTATGAATGGTAGTGGTAAATATATTGTTCACGCTGCAATCATAGGAGGGGGCGTATATGCAACCGTTAAAGCAAGTTCTCCTGCACCTATCATATTTGCAATTGTCTCATCTGCTATATTCCAATTATTTATCACCCTTATTTTACAATAGTATGGAGACAAAACTCTTTAACTATCTTGATGAAGAGAGAAAAATACTGGGTTTTACTATGCTAGAGATATGCTGCGTTCTTTCCATTATTATGCTCGGCCTTGTATCAGATATGATGCTGCTTGCACTTATCTCAACTTTTGGCTCGGTGGTTATAGTAAGATTTATAAAAGATTTTCTTAAGAAAACGGGATTTAAAAGGAGGTTGTATTTCTTTCTTAGTGATTTTGTGAGCATTAAAAACAAAAGATATTTCGGAAAGTATTATGTATGAACCCTGCTTCTATTAGAAAGGTACTGACATCTTTAAACATAAAAAAGAATGTGCTTTTTTTGATTAGTGTAGCGCTTCTTGTATCAAATGTAATACTTTCCATTTTTGTTATCTCATCAAAGGAAAAAATAATAATAGTCCCGCCCTCTTTAAAAGAAGAATTTAGCGTATCTGGTTCTGATTTTTCGGATAGTTATATTGAGCAAATGACCCTCTTTTTTTCCGATCTATTACTTGATTTAACCCCAGATAATATCAAATATAAATCAGAAATTCTGCTAAAATATGTAGATTCAAGTTCTTATCATGCTCTTTCTGAGTATTATGAGAAGGAAGCTGAAAAGCATAAAAAATAAAGCTTTCCACAAAGTTTGATGTTCAAGATATAACAGTAATTAAAAATGGGGCGATAATAAAAGGAATTCTTACTATAGCTAAGATAGTATAAAATGGCATAATAATTGCTATATAGTAGATGTGAACAAATGTGAGGTAAAATGACATATCCAATACAATTTCGAAAGAAAGTAATGAAATTACATGCAGAAGGAGTTAGATATGAAGATCTAAGTTTAAGGTTCTGCATATCTATTAGAACCTTAAGTAGATGGAAGAAGGCGATAGAGCCTCAGAAAACTAGGAATAAACCGTGGAAAAAGCTCAGTAAAGAAGCATTAATACAAGATATACTTGACCATCCAGATTCGTATAGCCATGAAAGAGCTAAAAGATTAGGAATAACTGCGTCAGGTATTAAGTATGCAATAAAGCGTCTAGGGATTAGTTATAAAAAAAACACTAAATCATCCAAAGGCGGATTCCGCAAAAA
>NZ_JARGYT010000103.1:0-3999 GCF_034470605.1 Candidatus Cyrtobacter comes | reverse complement strand
GAAATTCTTGGCTAAGAGGTGGATTAGAGCTCATATTAGTCATCTTGCGATGCTTTAGTTAAATTCTTCAATACGCAAATCTTAACTTGATTTACTATATTGCGGCTGATATTTGTGTTTTACCTAATTTTATAAATTTTATTACTCGCTCCCTTGGATCTATATTGCCCTGTTGCCATTTTTCCTTTCATGATATCATATCTATTATGTTAATTTAAATGGCTATATAGGTTAATATTCTTCGCTGGAGGTTATGGTTTAATTCTTGTCTGTTTGATTAATGATAAAAATAATATTGCATATATTGTTAATATGTTGATTATAAAGGTGGTTATTTGAATTTTTCCCTATGATTTTAATCTAGATGGGTATGAGAGATAATCTTGCGAAAATGTTAGCTAATAAGGATTCCGTATCTTTGCTGAAAAATGATATGGATAAGCTAAGAGCTACTATAGATAATGAAAGGGCAACCAATAGAGATATGTTAAAAGCTGATGCATATAAGAGGATGCTTCTGCTTCTTGGATCTTGTGCGGGTACTGTAAGTGGTATAGCGAAAAATAGCAGAACTGGTGCCTTAGAGCATGTAAAAAAGCCGGTTTCGGATGTTAACTTGCCTATAGGTTCATATATGGCTGGACATGGTGGAAGGAATGCACTGCATTTTGAAAAAACAAACTCAAAAGAAGTTCTGGAGTGGATTGCGGGTGGTAAAGATGGGATACATAGTACTTCTTACTCATTTGCCAATAATAGGGAAAGTGAGTTGACTGGAAATGAAATAATTTATGATAGGCACGCGGCGACACATTCTTATAAATATAAAAATAAAGAAATTCAAGAATTAAAAGGCAAGAGGTATGGTATATCGGGCATGCTCGGTATGATGGCTAACCCACGTGTATTAATTACATTGGATGGGTATATGCCGATTCGGTGGATTACGTATCCAATAACTGTTCTCATATGTACTGCATATAATTTGGTTGCTGTTGTTGGTAATGTTTTTGGGGCAAAAATGCCATTAGCAAATCCATTTAAAGAGCACAGTGAGCATTTTGGTTTAAATATTGGGATTGGTGGTGCTGGAAATAAGTATATCTCAGATCAAACAAAAACTATTTCATCAGATGGTAAGAGTGGGCATGTTTATCTTAATGTAAAAGGTAATATAATGGGTATTGGCCTTGAAGGAGCTGCGCCAAGGACAAGTGGTGCATTAGGTTCTCATTCGCTATCTGGTGCTGCGGACCAATTTTCGGCTGCGGAAGGTGAAAAATTTTCAATTAAGTTTGGTTCATCAACATTTAAGAGTTATATAAAAAATTATTTAGATGCTAAAAATATTTCTAATAATGGAGTATTAAATGCATATGTAGAGGGTGGAAAATTTCAAAAAACAGAGCTGATTTCAGCCTTAAGAGGCGTTGGTTTAGAGGTTAGTAAGCAGGGTAAAAGTGATTATTTATTAACAAATTTTGGCAATAACATATTAAAAAGTAACCCTGCTGCTGTTTTGCCGGATAATTATGGTGGGCTTCAGAGTAGTTATAGTAAAGCGGCGCTTAATGAAGTAATGAAAATAGATGTGGCTTCATTGCCAAATGAATTACCATACTTTAAGCCGCAGAACGATCTTGCTTCATTTATGAAGCAAGAGAAGGTATTTAACGATATAGATAATAAGCTATTATTAAAGAATAATCCCGATCTTTCTCTTGAAGCATGTGTAAAACTTAGTGCTCTATATGAAGTTGCTAAAGATGGTAAAGAAAAACAAAGTGCGCAAGAAAAACTGCAAGATATAGAAAAATCCTTAGAAGATGCAAAAAATCCCCAAAAAGCACAGGATATAATTACTAACCATCCTCATATGAAGAAGTTGAATGAGGTTGTTGAAGCATATAAATCTGGGCAAGACTATGCTAATAAATGTATGGAGATATTAGCAGATCCAGAGCGGCGCCAAGAAAAGGCTAGTGGTGTTGTGCAAAAAATACTAAATGATAAAGCTAAAGGATCGCAAGTTGAACCTAAGCCTGGAGTAAATGTACTGTAATTACATTTATTAGCATTATTGATAAAAGCAGAATACATCACTTAGTGATGGTTACTGGATAAAGCTAAAGGATCACAAGCTGAACCTAAGCCTGGAGTAAATGTCATGTAATTACATTTACTCACATTGTTGATAAAAGCAGAATATATCACTTAGTGTACTGTTGCTTCTAACTAAAAGTGGTATTACTATGCGTTGCACCTATCCTTTATATGGGTGTTTTTAAGCATTTTCTCCACTTCCCCTATATGAGTTTCCTCTTCAACTATAAGCTTCCTAGCATATTCTTCAAGCATAATAGATTTACCAGAAACTAAATCTAAAAGCTTATAATAAAGCATCAAAGAGCCTTTCTCATGCTCTAAGCTTTCTTCAAGCATTTGGTGCGTATTATGACAATAGCTTTCACTAATCTTTGATATATTTAATGATGGGTGGCCACCGAAATGTACAATCATTTCACCAGCTTCACTAGCATGCCTCAGACCTTCTTGTGCTTGTTCTTTCATCCATTGGACTATTGGTATTCTATTATGCCCCACTATCATCAAAGAGTAGTGTGTATATATAATAACCCCAGACATTTCTAGCTCTAGTATTTTATTTAAAATATCTATGGCTTTTTCTTTTACATTATCAGATAAAATCATACTTATCGAAAAACTATACGTAATAAATCACATAACGCATCTGATACAAAACTATATTAAAATCAATCAATTACACTGACCTAATCGAAATTTGTTCCGATAAAGCTATACGTAATGCAAGTGTAGTTGAAGAATGTTAAGATATCTAGTGTGTGAGACAAGTTTTTCCCCAAGCGGTTGTAGGACTTTATGGCTTAGTTTATTCAGAATTTACAGCGGCTTTTATATTAAGCTGTTATGTGCGCAACTATTTGAGTTATCTCCTGCATAATTTAATTTAGTCCCTTTTCTAGTAGCTAATATTTTAGTTGCTAGCTTGAGATCAAAAGATCCGAGATTGCTTGCTGTATAGAGCGTTAACAAATTGGCGGTATAATAAGCGACAATATCGATTTTTAATTACAAATAGTCATAACCAATTTTGCAAAATAGATGAGCTATTCATATAATCTTCTCTTGAAAAATAAAATGAAAGTCTATCATGAAAAATGCTGTATTGCGTCAAATTGCTTCTTTAAAAGAAGCGAATCCAGAGCAGGTCTCAGAAATATTAATGAAGGATATTGATGGGTATCCATTGATACGATTCCTTTTGTCTGATGTGTATGATCAAGAAAGATGAGAATTAATTAGCTCATTGGTTAGTAAGCAAGCGATATTAGATGAAATTTTTAGATACGTGTGTAACATGGTTCAGCGCCATGAAATAATCAATTTTAAAGGAGAGATACTTTGTGTATTTGAGCAATTAGGTATAAAAAATAATCATGATAGTGATTCATTCCCAAAACTGTCTTACAGCCATGAGTTTGATGCATCTACAATAGCAAAGCCATTAGGCTTAACTAAAGATGAAATTAACAAAAGTAAAGATAATGAACGTAAGAAGCAAGGCAGCCTTCATCATAAACTTCAGAGTATTATGCATGCATAGAGTGGAAAGAGTAGATCGGGTAGAGAGAAGCTTTCTTATAAGAACTGTATGGCTGAAATACGTAAATTATATAATGAAGGTATTGATTTTGATCTTATATATCAAGTAAGCGGAGGGAATGCTATATTTAAAGCAGCGTATATTAGGCGCTAGTGTGCATATTCTCAATAATAATAATGAGAATGTGCTTCATGTTTTGGCTAAGAATGCACAAATCTCAGCAAAAGATGTTAAGAAATCGTTAAAGTATATGGTTAGGCACTGTTAACAAAGGTTTTGCCAAATAATGGAAAAGATGCAATATTATATTGGAGGCGATAAATATGGTATTTAGATGGATAAAAGGTTGTTTC
>NZ_JARGYT010000102.1:0-4079 GCF_034470605.1 Candidatus Cyrtobacter comes | reverse complement strand
GGCTAAGAGATGGATTAAACAACAAATTGAGCGTTGTAATGTGTTGCATCAGGCAATTATACATTTTTAGTTGATCGTAATTCAACTGCTTTTACTATAGTACAAGGTATTGTAATCTATTTTTTGTTCCTAGAATTTAGATTCTAAAAGCTCAATAATAATCAAGAGCTTGATCTTTTTAACGCCTCCTTGATTTGTGCGCTCCTGATGAAATAAAGTATAATCAATATAAATAAATCGCCCTTGAGGCCTTCTTTTGATCAAATCCATAAAGCTCATTTTGCCTGAGTCCCACTTACACATAATACCCAGATTGATTCAGCAATACCTTTGTAAGATTCAAGTAACTCAACAGATTTTTTGTTCTAAATTATCTTATGTATCTAACAAGCACGTTTATATCTATTGCTATCATTTTACATCCTGAATTATTTTATCCATTTCTTAGCATGGTAGTGCGATGCTTGGCTTTATAAGAAATCCTTTTAAATCAGTGACAGATTTATTCAGCGGCCTAATTACTATTGGGCTTTGGCTCTAAATCAGTTCCATATTTTGTTTATTGACAGGATGCAAGGATTTAAAATTCAACTTACATACTTAAAACGTGAAATGCCTAATTTAAAATACCGCTGAAGGATTCACTTCAATGAGATACGCAAAATATTTTAGTATATTACTAGATTGTCACCTATTAAAACGCTATAATAGCGCCGCATTATAGCGTTTTAATGCCACGCAATCATTCTGTATCAATCTAAGTTGTATGAAAAATTATAAGGATGGAACTAATATAGGTGCGTCTCAGCAAGAAGAAATTAAAAATAGCGGGTTATTAGATTCTCATGCAGAAGGAGTGCTCAATGCAAATTTACAAAATGAATCTCAAACGCTTGATGTGCGACTTCATGAAATACTTAGTGAATATAAATTTGATAATATACATGTTGCTCAGTATCTTGAAAAGATTGTGCGGTGGATGATGAAAGAACAGAGTTTTTGGAACAATAAGGACAAAATTGAACAATTAATAATGAAGATGTTATCGTATGCATTACAAGACATTGATAATGTGTGGATTATAAGGCTTACCTATTCCATGGAGCGATATCCAGACTTTTGGACCAAAGAAGCAAATGTTGAACAATTCATAAATATTTTGGATAAATTACAAGACGCTGATCTTAATCGCATCACATATCTTATCAAAGATATGGCGGAATATCCAAATTTTTGGACCAAAGAAGCAAATGTTGAACAATTTATAAATATCTCAAATAAATTGCAATGCTCTCATATTTTTGGCTTTCCAAATCTTATCCACTATATGAAGAAATATCCAGATTTTTGGAGCAACGAAACAAAGATTGAAGAATTAGCTAAGGTATATAATAACGCTTTATGCAAGTTACCTAGACGCTTATTTCCTAACGATCTCATCGAATCTGTGATTCAGAATGAAGATTTTTGGTTTAATGAAGAAAATGTTAAACTAATATCATCTCTACATGAGGGCTTAAAATACTCACCATTCTCAGACGCTAAAGAACTCGTGCAATTCATAGCAGAGCATAGGGTGTTTTTAGATCAATACACTGCACAAATCAAGAGTATATTTCAAGTAGTAAGCTCTCCTAGACTTAAAGAGCTTACTAGCTTTGTTGTATCTAACACAGATTTTATTAATGATCATGTAAGATTTGGCACAGTAATAAGCGTAGCGCAGGAATTAGATATACCCAATGTATCTGACTTTCAAGAGCTTGTTGAGTATGTAATGACAAAGGAAGGAGATTTTTTTGATGATATAATAAGCATAGCGCAGGAATTAGATATATTCAATGTATCTAACTTTCAAAAGCTTGTTGAGTATGTAATGACAAAGAAGAGAGATTTTTTTAATGATCATCGAGCGAGCGTTGACTTAGTAATAAATATGATAAAGGCAAAGGCACTCACTTTTGATACAGGTGACTTTATAACGCTGATTGATCATATGGTAGAGAAGCAAGTGGTTTTTGATTATCATCAGGCGAGCATTGACTTGGCAACAAGCATACTAATTGCATTAAATTATACTGGTATTGTTGGCTCCGTGAGGAGTAAAGCATTTTACATGTCTCAGGCTAAAGAGTTTATTAGTATTATGGCAGATAATACAGAATTTATTACTGATCAGCATAATGCCGAATTATTGCTTAGCATAACACAAGCGCTAAAACACATTAATTCTTCTTGCATTGAAGATATTATTAAATCTATTAAACGATATTCAGAGTTTTTCGAAGACGTAGATAACATTGCACAATTAGCCAAGGTATATAATGCTTTAGGGGATGCACATAGCCTATTCAATATCGGCCCAATAGTTGAATCTATGGTCCAGGATGAAGATTTTTGGTTTAATGAAGGAAATGTTAGACTAATATCATCTCTACATGAGGGCTTAGAGCGCTCACCATTCTTCAATCCTCAAGAATTAATGCAATTCATAGTGGAGAATAATGAATTATTAGGTCAATACACTCAGCAAGTCAGGGATATACTTCAAGTACTACGTAACATTAATGCTTATGATAATGGTCACAGTGTGGAAGAGCTTAATAGCTTTGTGGGATCTAATAAAGGTTTTTTCAATGATCAGAAGAGCTTTGAAGCAACAATAAGAATGGCGAAGCAACTAAGAAGTCCCAAAATATCTGACTTAACAGAACTGATTGATTTTGTTATTGAGAAAAAAGGGTTTTGTCATAATGAGGAATGTGTAAAATCAGTAACCAGCATCACAGAGAAATTAAAATGGAGTCTCACTATATCTGAGTTAAAAGAACTGACTAATTATATGATTAATAGGGGAAAGTTTTTTGAGAATCAGCAAAATATTGCATCGGTAATCACAATACTGAAGGGAATATACTATAAATATAATATCTATTATGGTTATGATGTTTACACTTACACTATATCTAATTTAAAAGAGCTTGTTGATTATATGATGGATCACAAAGCATTTTTTGAGGATCAGGAGAATGTTAGATCAATGATCGTACTAATAACTAATAAAACACTCGCGGTCGCTACCAGGAATATATCTGACTTAAAAAAGCTAGTTGGTTATATAATGGATCATAAAGTATTTTTTGATAATCAGGAGAATATTAAACAAATAACAGGTCCTTTGTGGCATACTTTTACTGAAAAAAGCTCATTTATAGAGGATCGAAAAAATTACATAGAGATGGTTGAGCAAAACCCAAAGATTAACATACAAGATCTTATGCCTTTTATTCATTATATGAGCTCTCATGAACACAAGGATGATGGTGATTATATTATAGAGCATGGTAGATTATCCATGATGTATGATCAGGTATACTATTTAGATGACAAGGTTGGTCATCATATACAGGATATAAAATATTGGGCCTTGATACATCGTACAATCAAGATAACAAGGGATGGTAAAGTGGCTTCACTTGGTGATATGGATTCAATGCTGGGTCATTGGTACAAATTTCCTTTTTATCAATCAAAAAAGATGATGTGGGTTACAAGTGGGTTTGAAGGTTTGGGTATATGTAAAAATTTAAATTATCGTGGCGATAAACTTTATACAGTTATGAATGCATATAATAAGTATTCATTATTTGAGCTATTGGGTTATGAAGAATTGATCCGAATAAGATCAACATTTAAGCCTATAAATATAGAGGTATATAAAGAAAGAAAGCTGTATGATTTTGTGAAAAATTTTTCCCAAAAAGCTATCAACTCATTATACAGCGGTTTGCAATCTGCTGATGATGAAGCTTATATCCATAATGTTGGCAAGGTTAGCGCTCACTATTCATTACACAATGATGGCACTCATTATATTCGCATAGAATTACACGATAAGAAAGCTAAACTACAGGATTTTACCTCTCTAAAAGAAGATATAGTATCCTGTATAGAGCAAGAGATAGGCACTGTTAACAAAGGTTGTATTTAATAGATGCTAAAGCTATAAAGGCAAGGAAAGAGAGATCGGATTTCTCAAATCGTAATGCTAAGCGTCGATTTTCTTTGAGTTTAGCGAA
>NZ_JARGYT010000101.1:0-4111 GCF_034470605.1 Candidatus Cyrtobacter comes | reverse complement strand
AAACTTAATAAAGTAGAATCACGGTTCAGTATTGACCAACCTGTGGTACGTAATCCCGGGTCTATGCCTAATATGTTCATTCAGAATCTTCTTCAGGCAGTGTAATATTAACCCAAACATTCTGTACATCGTCATTTTCTTCCAAGATGTTATACAATTTTTTCACGGATGCTATTTTATCTTCTTCTATATCCATAAAACTTAATGGTCTATGCATTAAGGTGACTTGAGATGCTTCAGATTTTATTACTTTATCTAATTCCTCTTTAACAGAAGAAAAACTGGAAGAATCGCAGATTATAATGTGGCAATCCTCTTGCTCCTCATAATCTTTAGCCCCGCATTCTATAGCGAGTTCAAGAATATTATCATCCGCAACATCACTTTTATTATAAATTATAATGCCTACCTTTTCAAAAAGGTAGGAGACGCTTCCGCTTTCACCAAGTGATCCGCCGGCCTTTGAAAAAGCAGCACGAATTTCAGAAGCTGTTCTATTTCTATTATCTGTTAATGTTTCAACTATAAATGCAACACCATATGGCCCATAGCCTTCATATCGAATTTCTTCATAATTTTCAGAAGTAGAAGATGTAGATGAAGCTTTCTGTATTGCGGATTCTATTTTGTTTTTAGGTAAATTTGCACTACGCGCTGAAAGCATCGCAATTCTCAATCTAGGATTTTTTTGTGGATCATCAGACCCAGCTTTTACTGCAACGGTTATTTCGCGTATCAATTTAGTAAAAAGCTTGGCCCTCTTTTTATCTTGAGCACCCTTTCTGTGCATTATATTTTTGAACTTTGAATGACCGGCCATCTTGAAAATACAATAAATTCTGATGCGTTGGATGATATTATCAACTTAACATTATTTCAAGTACAGTATAATTGGATTAGAAATATCGGAGTTCCAATTAAATAAAAGAGTTATGTAAAAAAATTAGTTAAAAATTTGTTTTGAAAATAAAAACATAACCTGTACTTGATATGAAATATAAAAAATTATATACAATGAGTTATCATAAAATCATGGTTTGAGGATAGATGTGTGCTTTTCTAAAACGTCTTTTCGCTTTTCGTAGAACTTTATTGGTCGTATCGGTACTGTTTCTGTTATTGATATTGTCATTTTTGATTAAAGAATCTCACCAAGATGTAATAGTCTTGCAATATGCAGAACATCCAGCGCTTGATCAAGTAAGGAGGGGTATAAGTGATTATATGGAAAAGTGCTGTTCTAGTTATTCCATAATGTATGAAAGTGCGCAAGCAGATCCTACGCTTGCCTCTCAGCTTGCACAGAAGATTTATGCTAAAAATCCAAAACTTGTTGTTACAATAGGCACTTTGGCTGCTCAGGCCTTTTTAAAAAAAGAAGAAATGAATGTCATTTTTAGTTCGATAACCGATCCTGTAGCGGCTGGTCTTGCAAAGAGTTTTGAAGAGCCGGGGATGCATTTTACTGGGGTTTCAAATTTTCCGGATATTGAGCAAGAGTTATCTATGATAGAATTAGTAATTCCAAATGTTAAAAGGATAGGGTTGCTCTATAATACTGGTGAAGTGAATTCAAATTCAATAGCAACTAGGTTAAAAGATATTGCGGCTCAGAGATGGTTAGAAATAGTTGAAGTTACTGCAAATTCTACAAAAGATATGATAAGTGCTGTAAAGAGTCTTGCTGGTAAGGTAGATGTAATTTACATAACAAATGATAATACAGCGCTGTCTGCACTACAGGGAATAACAAGAGCTTCTAATGAGGCTGGTATTCCTGTGTTCTGTTCTGATACTGATACTATAGGTATGGGGATAGTAGCTGCATTTGGTCCAGATCAATATGGTATTGGTGTTCAAACTGCAAAGATGATAGAAAAATTTCTAGAATCTGATTGCATAAGCTGCGATATTCCTAAAACTCCTATACAAATTTCTGGGTCCTTTAAATTAAAAATTGATAAAAGAATCGCGAGGAAGCTTGGTATAGAGATTAGGCCAGAGGCTTTATCTATTGCTGGCGAGGTTATAGAGTAATGATTGGTATGCTGAGTGTATATAATGCGCTTGAACTTGGAAGCATATATGGAATAGCAGCCATTGGAGTTTATCTTACTTTTAGAATAATAGATTTTCCAGATCTTACTGTTAATAGTAGTTTTACATCTGGTGCAGCGGTTATGGCTGTTATGCTTTCCAATTCTTGCAATTTTTATTTATCCATAATTACCGCTGGTGCAGTGGGTGCGGCTTCTGGTGCTGTGACAGCTATGCTTAACACAATGCTTAATATACAAAGCTTGTTAGCCGGTATTATCTCTATGATAGGTTTATATTCCATTAATATGCGTATAATGGGTAAACCAAATGTTGTTATGAGTTCACAAGAAGTATCGCATTATTTATATAACTTTACTCCTTATATAATAGCATTTCTAGTATGTTATCTTCTTTATAGGTTTTTTCATATCAGAAATAGGGCTTGGTATGAGGGCTTCTGGTAAAAATAGGATTATGGCAGAAACATATGGTGTTAACTATAATTCTACTGTAATCGCAACTCTTTCTATTAGTAATGCATTAGTAGCTATTTCTGGGGCATTATTTTGTCAATTGCAGGGCTTTGCAGATATAGGTATGGGAAATGGCTTAATAATAATTGGTCTTGCTAGTGTTATAATTGGAGAGCGCTTATATGATGGACGTAATATGTTTATTTCTTTTGTATTTTGCGTGGTGGGTTCATTTTTATATGAGATAATTATATCCTCTGCGCTTTCATTCTCTGGCTCTATTATAAGATCTTCAGATATTTATATAGTCACATCTATAATTGTTACATTAGTTATGATTACTGGTAAAAAAAAGAGGTATTGACCATGCTTATACTTGATAATATTTCCGTAAAATATGGGCAAGATTGCAATGTACTTGATAATGTTAATCTTGAGCTTAAAAGCGGCGAATTTTCTGCCTTAGTAGGTAGTAACGGTTCTGGTAAATCCACACTTGTCAAAGCAATTTCTGGCGAAATTTATGTTAATTCCGGATCAATTTTATTGGATAAAGCTGATATAACTAGCAAACCAAGCTTAGAAAGATCACGTTTTATTGCTAGGGTATTTCAAAATACGCATATTGGTACAGTGCCATTTTTATCAATAAAAGAAAATATGATCTTGGCTAGCAAGAGGGGTATTAATAGAGGTTTTAGGAAGGCCTCTATAGAAGGTGATTTGCTCAAAGAAAAGTTATCAGAGCTTGGCATGGGATTAGAAAAGATTGATGACAAGCTTGTCTCTTCACTTTCAGGTGGTCAGAGGCAGGCATTAAGTGTTCTGATGGCGACATTAATGCCTGCTAAGTTACTATTATTAGATGAGCATACTGCTGCATTAGATCCAAAGGCGGCAAAATCAGTGATGGAATTTACACAAAATATTGTAAGGGAGCATGGGATCACTACATTTATGATAACTCATAATATGGAAGATATAAAAATGTGTGATTCTATCTATTCTATAGAAAATGGCAAAATAGTTAGATTATAATGAATTGTGAAATAACGCATGGAATTATTATACTCTATCTTAAAAGAAGAGTTATTATGTGGAATATTGTAAGGGTTGGGGCGGTAAAGAATTGAGTATTCTAGACAAGATATGTAAAAATAGAGAGTGTTAATTAAAAGAGAAATACCATTCGAGTGGTATTTCATTATTATGATGCCGGCGCAAGAATTGTGAATCATCTAATTATGTCAGGTATGCAGAAACAAAGATATAGATGCAAGGGTTGTGATCATCTATTTGTCGAAGGTGATGCAAGAACGCCAAAGTATTATGAGATTAAGAAAGCATAATGTTATATGCAATTTGCAAATTCTTATATGGATTTATACCAAAGCTATTTTGGGGATTACGCACTATAAACTGTATAGCTTCATCTGAGATTGAATAAAATGATATTCAAGAATTTAATGAGATGTGGTATTTTATATAATTAACAAGAAATGGATTATTAACGTATTGGATCGTGGAGAGCTATTGTCTGGTTTATGCTAAAACCTTCGAAAAACGATGCTAGATCTTAGACAGATAATTGGATTAGC
>NZ_JARGYT010000100.1:0-4210 GCF_034470605.1 Candidatus Cyrtobacter comes | reverse complement strand
CCTCTTCTCTAAGAGAATACGCTCTTCCCATTCGAAAATATTATAACTAACCAATGATATTATCATCTTATTATATCAACCTCTTTTGCCTAGGCTATATGCAACAACTCATTCAAGATACTGGCCGTATTTTGATTTACCGTATTCATCAGATCTCAACCATATTGAGAAAAAATGGGCTAAGAGCATAGATCAACTTTTAAACAACTATTTCTCGTGACTCTTTTATATCGGTTTATCGGATTGCTAATCATTAGTAGATATGATGGTAGCAAGTTGTTATGGTATCAACCCATATTACCAATTAAGTAATGGACTTAAAATGTAAGCATTGTAGTTTTGGAGTATGTGAAAAACTAGATATATGACAGTAAACAAAGGTATAAGTGCAAAGGTTGTAAAATAGTATTTAAAATAGGTGATGCTAAAATAAAATATGAGAAACATGCGAGGGTAGTAAAATGGTACTTAGAAGGATTAAGAAATATAGAAAAAATGGAGGGTATTAGTGCCACCTTAATACTACAATGGATAAAGAAATTTGCTAAGATTTTAAGGAGTAAAATTTACCAAGATACTCAAAAGAATGAAGTAGTGAATGTTTAGATTATGGAGATAGATGAGTTATATAGTTAAAAAACGGAGTATATATCTGGCTTAGAGAGGGATAGAAATATAACTAAAGCGTCATAAAAATGGCACATGATTAATTTTAAAAATACCTTAGTTATCATTGGTTAACTTTAACAACGTTACTGTTTATGTAATTCATTTTATACCGCTTTAGCTATCAGTTATTGGATTTTATTGTAGATTTTAATAATTACTTACCTTTAGCTCTTGAATTACAAAATCAATATAAAATTGATATAGTGGCAACTGACAGCCATCCTGTTTAATTTCTTATAGGAGCGAAACATGTAGTTATAAAGGCTGCTTAGTGGAATCTTATCATTCTTTATTAAGGCATTATTTAGCTAGATTTGACAGAAAAACACTACTACAAGGCATGATAACCAACTCTATACTGCTATTATTCAATAGATTAGATAAGTCTAAAATACCATCTATCTTTTGTTAACAATCCCAGGATTAGCTATATAATTTATTTAAGCACAAAAAAGAGAGTGTTGTCACTCTCTCTAGGATGTGGCGGTGTATTAGCAACTTTTCATAGCCTTATTCTATATAACTTAAAAAATCGTTATTTGAAAATAGGGATTTTTTGATACGCATTACTCACCTAGCTGATTTTTAGCTAAAATGTAAATTTTGCACAGATATGCATGTCTGCACCTACTAATTTGCTAACAACTTTCAGATTCTCTCCTAGAAGACCATTATTGTGGACATTATTATAGCCAGCCTCAAGAAAAAAAGTAACGTTCTCACTTACTTTATATGAAAAAGTTACAAAGGCTCCATAACTCAGAAAATTTTTACTCGTTTCACTAATAGCAATAAATGAATTGCCAATATTAATTTTTGTACCAATCGCAAACTTATCATTAAGAGTGCATTCAGCGGCAGTACTAAATAGGATACTATGTACCGTGATAACATCTAATGCTTCTATCTTGTATTTACCAGTTTTATAGCTGATTCCTATCTCAATTGGATTTTGCGGCAATGGAATAAGGAATAAGGAGAAGGTGCTACACTTATTTAATAACGATAAACCAGCTTCTAGTACCAAATTGTTATATCGCCATTGTACACTAGCAGAGATCAGATCTGTGCCAAATGGCACAGTTTGATGGTAAGGTGCATCACCAATTCCAACATTACTATTACCTAAAGCGATACTTCCACTAAAGAAAAATGCATAAAATACAGATACAACCGCACTATATAAGATATTATTTTTACGCACCAAACTACAAAAAATCACAAATGCGGTTGCTATTATACTATAATATAACGCTAAATCAACTCTATGCCTGCTTATATAAGTATAGAATACACAAAGCTGTTATGATAAATAAAAATATGCATCAGTATAGTAAATTAAGTTGAGATTTGCGTATTGAAGAATTTAACTAAAGCATCATAGAGATAAGCAAGATGACTAATATGAGCTCTAATCCACCTCTTGGCCAAGAATTTCTCTATTGGGTTCAAATCATGTGAATAAGGCGGTAAAAAAAATACAGCCAACAGATTCAATGATCAAAATAGAGTTTGCTTGATACCGCTTATTAAATATAAAAATAAAGACCTAACAAATCTTTATTTATTTAAAAAGAGAGTGGCAGATTATAT
The DNA here is from genome assembly GCF_034470605.1 of Candidatus Cyrtobacter comes. NCBI lineage: Bacteria > Pseudomonadati > Pseudomonadota > Alphaproteobacteria > Rickettsiales > Candidatus Midichloriaceae > Candidatus Cyrtobacter > Candidatus Cyrtobacter comes. Next base: position 1,948 of record NZ_JARGYT010000100.1, on the reverse strand, counting down.
AAGTAGACTTGCTATATCGTTTTATCTTTCTTGTATATAAGAAAAAAGGAAAGCACCAACAATAGCAGCGCCTTCCCTACTCTTTTGATTGATGATAGTTGGAATTCTATCTTTTTTCTATCGTTTAATTTTGCAATGACCTCTTATTGTCATCCTCATTATCACTATTTTGTAGCAATATGTTGCTATCAGATACTTCGCTCGGCTCTGTAGCATCAACATCACCACCGTTTTCTTTTAATCTATCATTCAAGTTTACACCTTCTGTACAATTTTCATCATCATTGGTGCAAGGTATATCCTGGTTTCTAGAGCTGCACTCTGCTTGAGAGATTGACAAAAGTTCACCTATCTTTCCTTCTGCATTTAATTTGTTTATAATAGAGTTAATCTTTTGTGTATACTTTGATCCTTTCGCTAAAATTAGTCTATATCCACTATCTTTACCAACAGTGGCGAAATCGTTAGCAACTATATAACCCAATTCGGCGTTATTTTCAGCAAAAAACTTAGCTTGAAACAGATCCAGTAATACAAAATCCACATGTCCAGATTTTAGAGATTCAACAAGCTGATTAATAACATCCATTGAAATTTTTTCTGAGTTAGAGATAGCTGATTTACTGATTGCGCTATCAAGATTTTTTTCCATCACAGTCCCTAGTTGCACACCAATCTTGGCATGGCTAAGAATTTTCATTACATCACCATCAACATCTTCATGGGAAGCTTTTAAATAAAGTATCCCAACTTCTTCATCGTAATATTTATCTGTAAAATCAAAATCTTGCTTTCTCTCTTCAGTCATACCAATGCATGATATACCAGCATCTACTTTACCAGATTTGATAGCGGTAGGTATCATGCTAAACTGCATATCTAAAAACTCTGGATCTTGTCCAAGTTTAGAGGCTATCAATTTTGCAAGTTCAATTTCAAATCCAACAGGTTTACCATCTTCAAGATAGGTGAACGGTGGATAATCGCATGAAACACCAAATTTTATTGTTGGATTCTCGGCTACATCATCCGCAGGCTTATCAAAGCACCCGGTAACGGTAAGCGAGCATATAATAAGCAATTTAGAAAAAAACTTTCCCATTTTTTATTAAAGTAAGAAACATATAGCTACAAACCAGCAACAAACATGGCTAAGGTCGGTAAGCGCGACGTGAATTATAGATGCTTTTAGAAAAAAATCTATAATGATCATAAAACTTTTAACTAAATATTAATTTAGCTAAAAGGCCATTAATTCTAGATTGCTACAAAGATGGTTTGTAAACATAGCGTACCTATCTCAGGCATCTTGATATAAATGATTATTATATTGGAAATATTGATTGAGTGGCAAGAATAATTACTATCTAGAGTAGTTGTTTTTATTTATTGAAAAAATGTTAGGGGCCATATCAGATGGATTAGAGCCTTTGACCCCAGAGGAAGAAGGTGGTGTTATTGCGGCAATAAGAAGGATTGTATATGGCGCATACAGAGCGCTAATAAATAGGGGGAATAGTCATCAAGATGCTCTAGGTAGGATAAATAGTGTTAGTAATGGGCGTAGCGAGGATATTGCGGAGCTTAATGATGTAAACGAAGCTGTAAATAACCCAGGGTTTGTTGCAAGGATTATAGGAAGAGCTAATTTTGTTTGGGGTAAAGTTCGTGATTTTATAGTTAAAACAATATCATCTGTTTTAGCTACTAATGAATTAGGTAATCAAACTGGTAGAGAAGCTGACAGTGCTACATTAGGTAATCAAACTGGTAGAGAAGCTGACAGTGCTACATTAGGTAATCAAACTGGTAGAGAAGCTGACAGTGCTATATTAGGTGATCAAACTGGTAGGCACTGTTAACAAAGGTTGTATTTAATAGATGCTAAAGCTATAAAGGCAAGGAAAGAGAGATCGGATTTCTCAAATCGTAATGCTAAGCGTCGATT
>NZ_JARGYT010000099.1:0-4210 GCF_034470605.1 Candidatus Cyrtobacter comes | reverse complement strand
TTCTTTCTAAATTCTATTGGATATGACATTTTTTCTTTATATAGCATTTATATCATTTTTATCAAAATTAGCATGACATTTTATAACGGATTAGCTATAGTGTTGCAAAAGCAATTGGTAAGACCAATAAAATGTAGTTGAGTATTACATACTCAAAAAGCCATACATAAAATATCAAAAGTCTAAGAAATTATATAATCTTATTGAATACATATTCAATAAACTAAAGCTTTTCAGATGTTAAATAACTAGATACGATAAGCTTACCTCCACTTGCGCAAAGATATTTGTGGCTAAAATAAGTGTCAAGGCTACATAAATTATAGCTTATCTCTGTGTAAAATTTTTAGGTATGTATAATTCTGTACATACACCATCTTCTATATTTTTTAAATCAAATATACCCATATGATCGTCCATTATCTTTTGGACTATAGAGAGCCCTATGCCTACTCCCTCTTCCTTAGTTGTAACATAAGGTTCCTTTATTGTTGGTAATATTTCTTTCTTTATACCGCCGCCATTATCCTCGATTTTTATTGATATATAATTACATGTTTTATGCGATAAAATGATAGATATAACACCCTTAATTTTCCTAAGATAAATAGCCTCGGCAGAATTTTTTAATAAATTCGTAATAGCTCTTGATATGTGTGTTCTATCACAGCTTATTATACAATCTACTTCTACGAGATCAATAAAGTTATATGAGATATTAGGGTTAGCTATTCTATGTATTAGAACGGTATCTTTTATTATATTTCTAATATCGCAATCCGTAAAAATAGGCGATTGTAGTTTTGCAAAATCTATAAAATCAGTAACCATATGATTTATATTTTCAACATTTTGCATTATTGAATCTATATATCTTGCAAATAACTTCTCATCATATTTGTGTTGAAATATATTTTTTTTGAGAATTTCTGATGCCAATAATATTGGTGTTAATGGGTTTCTTATTTCATGCGCGATCCTTTTTGCTATTTCGCCCCATGCGGCTGATTTTTGAGCGGCTACTAATTCTGTTATATCAGTAATTGTTATAACTATACTCTCTATGGATTCTTTATTGATAATTGCTACCATTTTTATAAAAAGGTTAATATAAGAGTCATTTCTCTCTATGATAATATTTTTTGAAAATTCAATAAGTTTTCCATTAAAGAAGTCGGTTATAACATGACCTATTTCATTGAATATCTCTGAAATTTTTACCCCAGTATAATCTTTCTCATTGAGACTGAGAATCGATAAAGCCGCGTTATTTATTAAATGCACATTTGCTTTCTTATTTATTACAATAACGCCAGTTTTAATTTCCGCCAATATTTTTTCGATAAATATCCTTCTCGCGTCTGCTAAATCTTTTATTTTTAAAATTTCAGAATGTTGTCTTTTAACTTTCTGAAGCATCGAATTAAAGGCTTTGGCTAATATTGTTATTTCATACTTACTACCTATTGCTTTTAAATTTATAAAAGACACATTGTCTGATCTAATACCTAGAACTGCATTACTTAGTTTTTCCAATGGATTTACTATTTTATTTGCAATTTTATTTGCTATCACTATAGAAAAAAATACCATAGATAGAGAGATGAAAAAAAACGCTATTTCTAGCTTATCTTTTGTACTTTCTATCCCGTGTTGAAGTTCTTGATAATGCATTGCAGATCCCTTTGTCTCTTCCAGATATCTCACAATTTTTGGATCTAAATGTCTTGAAATAACAAGGTATATGTTAGCAAGAGAGTGCAGCTTGATAACTGCGTGAACTTTTTTACCAATGGTATCATCTATGAGGGCTACCTCATGTTGTAATACTTCCTGTATTACATGGTCTGGTAATCTATTAGGGAAGACAGGAATACCAATTGTGCTACGTGCAACTAGCATATTTTTATTGAAGATCAAAATTTCTGCTAATCCACGTTCAAAAGCTTGTTCATTAAGTGCTCTTAAAATTCCACCACTTTTTACCCCGCTTCTTTCTATAATATTTGCTACAATAAAGGCCTCTACCTTTATATTGTTTTTATGCTCTATCATGTAATGTTGCGCAATTTTGACGGTATTAGAAACAGAATTTGCGATCTGTTTAGTAAAGAACGATTCTACACCAAGATAATAATAAGCATAAAAAAGCAGCGATGTGAGTATTATTGGAGCGGCTACTGATAACACGCATACCACAAATATTATCCTACTCTTTAGAGAATCTTTTTTGAAAAAAAAAGATATAAAGCTCATCTACGTAACTTTTAAGCCCAATATGCAAAACATGAGTACTATAATTAGCAGTATCCTCATTGGATTGAGTTCCCCAGACATAATAATCTCAAAAACAGTAGTACCAGATATACCAATCCCTGTCCATACGGCGTATACAATAGATATAGGTAAATCTCTCATTGCTTTACTCATAAAAAAGAAGCTTATTATAGCAAAGACAATAAATAAAATTGTATATACAATTTTTGTAAATTGCTCAGATAGCTTTAGGCAAATCGCAAATGCAACTTCTGAAAATCCTGCTATTATTAAATAAAACCAACTTTCCATTATCACATTACTAATTAGGAAAAATTAGATCTTTTTGCACTATTATATTAACTAGCTCTCCTTGATTGATAGTAATTGTGGGTTTTACAGAAAACGATTGCTCTACAACATTAGATGCTATTCCATTGAATTTTTGTGTTGTCTCTTGGTTCAGGAGTGCAGATGCGCTTCCTTCTGTAATAATTTTACCATCCTTATCCTTAGTTTGCGTAATCTTTTCATTATTATTGATTATTTTATTTGATACAGTAGGAATAACATAAGATACAAGGAAGGCGCTTATCAATTTTTCTCTAAATTTGCTATCAAGTTTGCCTCGAACACCGGCTCTACCTAGCTTATCTGTTCCAGCAGAGGCAATCATTATATCTATACCAGAAGGTAATATTAATCTGTTCCATATTATTGACACGCGCGCTTGTCCTGCGGAGATTTTTGCATCATATTCCCCAATAAGTCTTGACCCTGCTGGTATAAGTATATTTTGTCCTTGCTCTGAAAATACGTTCCTAGTTACAACGGCCCTTAATGAGCCTGGGATATCAGTATTAATAGCAGTTTCAAGGACGGCGTCTATAACTTTGCCTTCCAGTATCATATTTCGTAAATTCCCAACCTTGGTGACCCTCTCTTGCTGGGCACTAGTGTGTGCTATTTCCTGTACATCTAATGCACCATCACCAAAACCTAAAAAGTCTCCCGGAGCGTCATTCTTCTTTTCTTGTTTTGCTGAATCTTTATCTTTCGCTCCATCATTGAAGCTATCCATCAGTCCAACCCCAGCACCTGACCCCATAACCATTATTCCAGCTTTTCGTTTAGCTTCTATCCTTCTTTTCTCTTCCTCTTCTCGTTCTTGGTTAGAAAACATATTTGTAACTGAAGGGGAGGTTGGTACTGTGCTTTCGGTTATGGCAAACGGCAGAGGAGGAGGTGGTGGGAGCTCACCACGCCTCACTTCGTTCCTCTCCTCTCTTTTATTTGGTATAGGAACAGGTTGTGATTCAAGTTCCTGTAATGGAGGTGGTTCTGGTAATGGTATAGGGTTTGAATTAAAGGATTTGTAGTTGTTAAATTCAGGAATTTCTTTTGCTACAGTTGAAGAATCCATTATTACTTTTTCTGCAGCTTTTAAATTTGAAGCTCCGTTTGGGGTGGTTTCTTTATTATCATTATCCTGGTCTTGCTCAGAAAAAATAAAATATACAGCAAAAATAGCTACCGCTATTAAGATTAATATTCCAACTGTCTTATTTTTTTTACTTACCGCAACAGATGAAAATGAATCTTCTTTTATATCATTTTTATTATCATAAGTAGCCCATTGTTCTGTATCAGAATGCTTGTCGCTCCTTACATTATCTCCCAAATTATTTGATGAGGAATTAGCCTCATCTTTATGTGTATAGTTACTATCTCCCATTTCAGTACCTACATAATTTTGTGTGTTTGTATTATCATGCAAAGTGTCAGCCTGCTTATCACCATCATTATGTTGGGTGGCATGCTCATCATCAGCTGAATCTCTAGGCACTGTTAACAAAGGTTGTATTTAATAGATGCTAAAGCTATAAAGGCAAGGAAAGAGAGATCGGATTTCTCAAATCGTAATGCTAAGCGTCGATTTTCTTTGAGTTTAGCG
>NZ_JARGYT010000098.1:0-4339 GCF_034470605.1 Candidatus Cyrtobacter comes | reverse complement strand
TGATTAAATATGCATTCTCTCTGCTCCTAGATAGCATTACATAAAATGATCTTTGCGTTGTTAAATCTAGTATTTTTTCATTGGATCTTGCTATTCCTATTATGCAATTTGCTGTCTTTCCTTGAGATGAATATGTTGTACTAGAATATGCATAATCTATCTCTTTGAGTGTATCTTTTTGAAATGTTTGGATCTTATCTTGCTTGTCCACTAATGTAATATTATCAGTGGTTATATCTTGGATAATGTACTCATTAGATGGGGTAAGCCTTATTCTATCACCTTTAGCAAGCTCTATTTCTTTTTTCTCATAAAGCGAGAATGATTTGCTCATTTTTGGGTTCCACTCAAAGCTTCTTTGGTTATTTTTAAGTGTTATAGTCTCGTAATTAATCTTATCTATTTCAAATATCTCTCCTTTCTTGATATCTAAGTCTTTGATATCTTGGTTAAATTTTACTATTTCATTCCCAGCATAATCATTGATGTCTTTCATCTCTGATTGGCTTCTATCTAGCTTTCGTATAATTTCATGATTAAATGAAGCTCCTTCTATAAATTCCTTTCTAATAAGCTGATTTACCTTATCTTTAAGGTCATTAGATGGAACTATGATGAGTGGGTTTTGATCTTTAACTTCTTTGAACTTCGCATAGCATGCATTTGCAAAATTTTCATTTGTTCCTTCTTTGATATTGATGATATTTTTAATATTGCTTAGTGCTTCATATAAATATTCTTTAGCAAAAGGGCTATCTATTGCCGTGTGCGCCGCATATACTGCTTTTAAAAGATCTGGATTCTTTTGCCTTTGTATTTTTCCCATTTTAGCACTCTGCATTCCGTTTTTGCAAAGTAAATCAAATGGTTTCCCAGCCTCAACCCCTCCTTGTTGTTTGGAATCTCCTATCATAACAAGTCTAAAGTCATGTTTAAAACTGAGATCTAATAGTTTTTTGACTTGAAAATTTGAACATAAAGAAGCTTCATCTAGAATCACAAGATTGTAGTTAGATCTAATATTCTGATTCTTAATTAAAAAATGACTCAATGTTTCTGCATCCATCGACGCCTCCTCTTTTAAAACCTTTGTTGCTGATTTTGTAGGTGCAAGCCCTATTACTCTATCTGATTTAAGTATTTCATTTAAGTTGCGTAGCATTGTGGTTTTTCCACTTCCTGCTATACCTTGAATACCAACCACTCTATCGCGGCTTGTTAATATCAACCTAATGGCGTCTTTTTGGCCTTTATTTAAACTAGTTTTTTCTAAAAGTTGCATTTTATTTAGTATAGGTTTCAGATTACCCTGACCTAGTTTCATCAGGGATATTAGCTCCTTTTCTATTGTGATGTTTTCTTTAGAGGTATAATTGTTATTGGCGAGTTTTATTAAAGATGATTCTTCTTTAATGTATCCTTCTATCTCAGATATAGAGTAATCTGACCTATTCTTTTGAATTAACACTCTATGTAGTTCCTTATAATTCCAAACAGCTTCTCTTTCTGATAACTGCTCTATGGCAAGTTTTGTGATTTGTTCCTTCGATCTTTTGATGTGATGAAGCTCTGTTTTTTGTGGTATATTAAATTCATTTTTTTGTTTCCAAATCTCCCGTAGATCTGTGAACTCCGTTTTCTTACCTCTTGTAACGCTTGCTGCGTATGCAAGCCCTTTTGAATCTTCTATTCCATGCTCCTTTGCAAATTCTAGTATTTGCTGTCTCCTTTTAGAAAATTCATCAATAATCTCTTTTGAAATACCTTTAATCTCAAAATTTAGTCTACCTTTATCTTTATAAACTAAAGCATCATACCCCAGCTCCCTGATGTTTTTAGCAAGTTCCATCCTATAGATCTCTCCTATGTTCATTTTGCTTTTATAAAGCTCATCAAATACTACGGATCTGTAAATACCATCTTGGCCTTTTGTTGCATTTGCAATTAGGCAATGGGTATGAAGTTGTGGATCTGGCACTTTTCCATCTACACTTCTGGAAGATTGATGAGTGAATTTTGCTATTATTGCATTGTCTGATTGCTCTATGGTTTTTTTGCCATTTGCTTGAATACGATAATGAATTATGTTCCTTTGTACATAATCAAGCGTTTTCTCAACTGCTTTTTCATGAGCATTTAGGACTTCATCGCTACCAACAACAAGCGCCATGATAGACACGCTCTTTGGTGCAGAGAGTATTAGCTCTTGGCCTGGATGATGTACCTTTTGACCATTTTCTATCCTGCCAAGCTCTATATCTTTAGTGAGCTTTCCAGATAACACTTTTTCTAGATTTTCTTTTATAGGATTTGCAAAACCTAGTTCCTTAGTTACATCATTTTGGTGGAAACCCTTTTTAAGTTCTTGATTAGCCTCAAGCATGTAAAAATATGTGGCTGCCTCTTTTGCATTTTGAATTGGTTTAATTGTGGCAACCATATACTCCTAAAGCTCATCTATCTCTTTTAAAGAAAGCCCCGTCGAATCTGCTATCTTCTTCTTATCAACGCAAAGTGATAGTAGGTTCCTTGCTATTTCTAGTGTTGCTGCGTTTTTGCCTTTTTCTATACCCTTCTCCATACCCTTCTCCATACCTTCCTTGATGCCCTCCTTGACGCCTTCTTCCCTGGCCTCAGATTTTGCCTCCATAATAACATACCTCTCTCTTGCCATTGCATCTCTTGCGTACTTTTCCTCCTGTTCATATTTACGCAGCTCCTCTTTGCTCCAGTGGTGCGTCTCTAGTTCTCTATATGCTTTTTTGATTACTTCTTTACTATTCTTTATGAGATCATCGTCAGGATCATTTGCATTCTTTAGAAAATAACACCATTTCTCTTCTGGTGTTTCTAATTCCTCTATCTTTGTTTTAGTAAATTTTGGTAGTTCTATAAATGTAAATGAAAAATCCTTTAGGTCTCTCTCTTTGGTTTTAGAATCAAGTACTACATGTGTTGATTTGTAATCCTTTTTATTTGGAAACATTACATATTCTGTTATCGCAAGAAATATCACTTCTTTTAAGTTTTCATACGGCTCTCCTTTCTCTATTTGTGAGCAATACGCCCTTGCTGCGTAGTACTGCGCTCTTTTTTCAAACCCCCCTACCTTTGCTACTTGCATCTCTACTATGTATTTTACCCCCGTTTCATCTTCACATAAAACATCCACTATAGATTGCTTATGCAGCATTGTTTCTTGATCAAGTACCGGGTTAAGTAATGTCACTTCTTTGATAGGTGGTTTTTGACCATATGTTATTACATCGTTTAAGAAATCTTTGAGGATGTCTTTATTCTTCTCTGTTCCAAATATCCTTTTGAATACCAAATCGTTCCTTGGGTTTAGGTATCTTACTATTGTCATAATTCTCACTGATGTCCAAATTCTACATCACCATTATAACCCATTTTATCACATATGAAAAAGCTGTATTGCAAATTTATTGGCTGTTTTACTTCTTATTATTGTGATGAAGCTTTCTATATTAAATATGATTAAAATCCGCTAATTACGCCGAAATTGAAAAAATTTTTTATCATCAGAGCAAAATACAACACAAATTTCTTTATATCCATTTCTTCAAATTTTCTTCCAAATAATTCCATTCTGATTCATATAATGGTGCATGCGCCGGAATGGCAACAAGCAATAAATCGGCATTTTCAGTGTTTTTTATTTTTTTCATTTTTTTATAATAATGTTACTAATACATTCTCTATATTGGTATCCCGGCCCACCCCATGAAGTAACAACTTGAGGAAACTGTAAGTCTCCACTACCATCATTATAACAATAAAAGAATCGATCCATGATCAACTCACGCTCTAAGGTAAATTTATCTAGGCCGTATTCTTCTTTAGCCTTTTTTAAATGATTTTTATTGAGTCCAAATCTCTTTTGTAACTCTGTACACTTATCATTTTTTCATTCTTAAATGCAATGGCCAGATCAAGGATCTTGTGTATTCTTACTGTACTACACTGATTGAATAATAATTCTTTCAGGTTTTTTATTTCATCTTGTTTTAACCACGAAAGCTTCTTCATAAAGTCATTTAAAGGAGCATTATTATATTTTTCAAATTTTTTTACGTAATCCCCGATTATACTCTTTATATCATTTTTTTATCTGATTTATTACTAAATAGTATAGTCACGAGATTTTTGCCCACAAAGCAATGTATCTAATTTGCACAGCAGCTAAAAAAGATTTGGCATTTTTAGCGTAACGACTGGTAATGCAGCGCCAGCGTTTGAGATGAAGAAACGCATTTTCAAGAAGATGTCTCAACTTATACAAGTCTTTATCGTATCCTCGTTGAGCTTTTCTGTTTGT
>NZ_JARGYT010000097.1:0-4455 GCF_034470605.1 Candidatus Cyrtobacter comes | reverse complement strand
ATATTTGCTATTATTGTCTTTCTTGCTCATTATTTTAAGATATAAATCGTTAAACGTTATATTCTAGCTTAACAACTTACACACTTACCTTGACGCCTCAGTTTAGAGATTTGGCGCTATCTATGCATGACAGTACCGGATTTTGGACTTATCTTATCTACCCAGTTTGCTTCCTTTGTAGCTTGAGATTCATCATACTTAGAAATGCTCCCTTCAATATCATTTTCGTTTTTTAAGTTTTCAATGCCATGCTTAGGCTCTAATCTAATACCTACTTTCATCTCAAGTGAATCTCCAAGATTCGCGATCTGACCCATTAAAGTTTCAAGCTGCTCTTCTGGTGAAATGTTTTCTACTTTTTTACCAATTTTTTCTTCTTTATTTTCTTTCTCAACTTCATCTTTCACACTGAACATTTCTTTTATTGCTCCATATATATGCTTTATAGCACTTATCACACCATCTTTTTCAAACTTTTCTACACCTTCTGCTAGCCCTTTGAGCAATCTAAATGTTTTATATAATGAGCTAAACTCTTTATGATCATCTAGCTTATTTTCATTATCAGTTAATCCATCGGCAATAGTTTTAACAACTCCAGCAAGTTGCGCAAGTGATTCCTTCAATATATACTTTGCGAAATCTATAGTAGGACTTTTTATACCAAGAAAAGCTTGAACCATATCAAATATTTGCCCAAGACTCTCTCTAGCATTATCTACTATTCCCTTTTTATTTGATTGATCTTGCTGATCAGTGATATTTAAATCATTTTCAGTATCTTTCATAAGAATTACATTTAATAATCATGTATAAACAGAAGCATATGAATCCATATATTTCAATATATTTAAGTAAAATCGAAATATATTTATTCAGTCTATTTTTATTGATTTGTAATAATAAATGATACCAAACTATAATAACTTACTAGTTTAGCGCAGGCTATCTATGCTAGATCTAATTTAGCATCAATCTTTAATAATGATAATTTAGTAAATAAGCGCTACTTGACCGCTTGCAGAATGAGGTATACCAAATGATTATTCTACACTTTAGCTAGGCTTTATGATCCAAGTTACAATTACTGGAGCTTCTGGAAAAATGGGTACGACTATACTAAAGCTACTCGATTCTCAAAATTACAAATACAGAAATCTAATCAAAGCCAAAGCACTGCTTTCCTCTAAGAAAGAGTCAGAGCTCTATATAAGCGATATCCATGAAGGTGTTAAGCAATCAGATATAACTATCGATTTTACATCCGCATCATATGCATTAAAAATCATAAAAGCATCTGCATTATATAATAAAAAAATAATCATTGGCACAACGGGCTTTTCAGATGCTGATTTAAAAGAAATTGAGCAGTACGCACAAAAAATTCCGATATTTTTATCACCTAATATGTCGATCGGCATATATATACTCTCAATCTTAGCACAAACTGCTACTAAAGCTTTAACAAATGGATCTTTTGATCTCAATATACTGGAATATCATCATAGAAAAAAACTGGATTCCCCATCTGGCACAGCCATAAGTATAGCAAAAATGCTTAGTAATATTACCGGTGATTCTATTAAGTACAATGAACAAAGAAGATATGATAATGAAATACATATCAATTCTATTAGAGCAGGTTCTATAATTGGAAAACATGAGATAACCATGAATGGCGCTTTTGAAAAAATATCACTCATACATGAAGCTTTTGATAGATCTATATATGCAACTGGAGCATTAGATGCGGCTCTATTTATGTCTACTATAGATAAACCAGGTATATATGGAATGGCGGATCTATTGCCGTGTTTAGCCTAAGTAGCGCTATATTTAATGTCAAATATTTCAAAAATTTATATAAAATAGTCAAGAGAGATTGTCTCCATTCTAATATATTGATTTTTAGAAACTAATATATGGCTTTTTTATTTGAATGTGATAGCTAATACCTCCTATTAGCTATGGTAATAGATACATTATAACACACATATCGACCTATAATTTCTGCAGATCTACTGCATTTTTAAACTATAAATAATTTTTATTTCCATCATGCCAAACCACTTTTAACTTTAATATAAAATTAAGAATGGCTATATTTTCACATCATTTTTCGCTGTTAATGTTTTTTACTATATCAGAAAACTCATGCATGGAAGAAAAGTTAGCAACTTCCGAACACCCCATACGCTTTGCTATATTACTAAGTACGTTTCCAGGCCCTAATTCTAAGAACATACACCTATTTAAGTTTTTCTCACTTTCTGAACGCAAAATCTCCATAGTTTCTCTCCATCTAACTCTGTTTGGTATTTGCTTTTGCAGTAACAGAGCAGTAAGCTCACCACCAGGATGTGAACTCAGATCGTAATTTGATATTACCCTAAAATTTGGCTCAAGAAAATTAGTTTTCCTAAGATGATAAGACATCTCATCGGCAGCACTTTCGATCATCGAACAATGGAATGGGGCACTAACATTTAGCATTATAGCCTTTTTAACACCATAATTTTTTGAAATATCGATCGCTTCTTTAATTGATGAGAAAGTGCCGCTGATAACAAATTGACCAGCGCCATTATCATTAGCAATCTGACATATACCAGAAACCTCCTTACATAGATCTTCTACATGAGAAACCTCAGATACACCCAAAAGCGCCGCCATAGCACCATTTTCAGTTACAGCAGCCTGTATAGCTCGTCCTCTTTTATCCAAAAGAACAGCGGCCTCTTCTAAGCTAATAGCACCGGAAGCAACAAGTGCACTATATTCACCTAAAGAATGTCCAGCCGAAGCTTGTGGCCTTATATCAACTTCCTGCAATAATGCGCAATATGCCGCAATAGAAATGGCCATTATAGCTGGCTGAGCATTCACAGTTAAAGTTAATTCTTCAATAGTTCCATTGAAAATGAGAGCAGAGAGCCCTCTGCCCAGCGCCTCATCAACACGAGCAAAAACATCTTTGGAAACAGAGAAATTATCGAAAAGAAACTTACCCATTCCAACAAACTGAGAGCCCTGGCCAGGAAATAACAAAAAACACTCAAGCATCCTTCTTTGAGATAAGATATGTTATCTTGAATAGAACTCAACTACCAAATTCGGCTGCATAACAACAGGATAAGGAACATCAGAAATAGCCGGGACCCTAACATAAGTCGCACTCATCGAATCTTTGTCAAATTGTAAATAATCAGGACATGCACCAGAAGATTCAACATTTTGCTGTACTATAGCAAAAGATTTTGCCTTTTCTACAACAGAGACAACATCACCAACACTCAGCCTATAACTTGCTATGTTCACCTTTCTACCATTAACCATAACGTGCTTATGACTAACAAACTGGCGAGCCGCAAATATTGTGCTAACTATACCCATTCTATATATAAAAGCATCAAGACGGGATTCAAGCATTCCTATTATGTTCTGCGCTGTATCTCCACGCTTTCTAGAAGCGTTCTTATATATATTCCTAAACTGCTTTTCTGTTATATCTCCATAGTATTTTTTGAGTTTTTGTTTGGCGCTAAGCTGAATACCATAATCTGTGGGCTTCTTATAACCTGAGGCACCATGCTGACCAGGAGGGGAGTTTCTTGAAACAACAGGATCCTTTTGAGAACCCCATACGGCTTCACCCAACCTCCTACTGATTTTAAATTTACGATTAACCCTTTTTGACACTTAATAGAAAAAAAACTACTAGAGGACAGGGGATTTAATCATAAAGTAAATTACGTGTCAATTAGTCATATAAATTATTGGTATTATCTAGTCTAATATAGGCAGATGATGATAAAAAATTACACAAGAATAGCATTGCTATTAATGTTATTATGCCCTGCTTTTTATTATTTATTCCATTTAAGAGAGATGTGGCACTGCATATGTAACGATTTTATAAAAAGGCATAGCTAGATTATATAATTTTCTTCTAAAAAGCCTCAGTGTCCATACATTGATAAGGCGCAATATACAGCTCAACAACCCCTTTAAAACAATCAACCATTTCATCATATATAAATTTTGTTGCGCTACTAATTTGCCATAGCCACTGGATAGTATTGTCAGTACACCACTTATATAAAAGCGTCATATTATCATGTGTTGCATTATCTTTTGCCCAGGTAGCATAAGTGGCCGACTGTGTACATAGAGATTTTGTAGTTTCACTTATCGTATTCAAGCTCTGAGCAGCATGGTCAGTTAGGTACTTACATACAAGTACCATATTACCATATGTTGCATTATCTTTTGCCCAGGTAGCATAAGTGGCCGACTGTGTACATAGAGATCTTGTAGCTTCACTCATCGCACCCAAGCTCTGAGCAGCATGGTCAGTTAGGCACTGTTAACAAAGGTTTTGCCAAATAATGGAAAAGATGCAATATTATATTGGAGGCGATAAATATGGTATTTAGATGGATAAAAGGTTGTTTC
>NZ_JARGYT010000096.1:0-4590 GCF_034470605.1 Candidatus Cyrtobacter comes | reverse complement strand
CGCTAAACTCAAAGAAAATCGACGCTTAGCATTACGATTTGAGAAATCCGATCTCTCTTTCCTTGCCTTTATAGCTTTAGCATCTATTAAATACAACCTTTGTTAACAGTGCCTAATAGATCGGCTTTTTTAATAACCAACTTATTGCTACGTGAATTTAAAAAATCGTCACAATTTTTTATAACTCTTGCCATAGTTGCTAGCCGCGCAATATTACTGATAGTATAATTCAACTCTATCTTATAACCAGCTTCATTAAATATTCTATCTAATCTGCTTAATTCTGATGATATCGATGCTAGTTGCATCACAGCTTCAATAAGCTCTTTGATACTATCTTGAAGATCAATTTTTAAATTTTCTTTCATCGCAATAATATAAAAAATAGCTCTGGCTACTTATTAAAAGTAACTCCTAATCATATTCAGTATTATCTAAAGATTTTAGATGGCAATTATTATACTTAAAGTTAATAAAGTTATGTTTGTATTAGCTTATTGAAAAAATATTACCCTAAGGGGTAGGCTAAACAGATTCAATTCCACAACTATAGGTTTGGTGATTAAACAATACTATACATAATTTAAAAGCTGTATTGAATTAGATAATAATACTAATAATATCATTTATGTATGTTGTGGAGATCTTAATTGGCAAATGATTAATATATTTAATAGTAAAAGCACTTATCTTAAGGAGCTTATTATAGGGGTTGAGACTTATCACTTATTTGATATAAAAAGTGCATGCTCTGATCTTGGTGTGCAATTAGATAAAATGCCGTATTCTGCAAGAGTATTGCTAGAAAATTTGCTCAGGCATCAAGGCGGTGCATCAGATATACAGAACTTTGTGGATTATATATCAATGAAGACTGAAAAAGAATACGATATATTATTCTACCCTGCTAGAGTATTGATGCAGGATTTTACTGGTGTTCCTGCAGTTGTAGATCTTGCTAGCATGCGTGATGCTGCTTACAAAAAAGGAAAAGATCCTAAAAAGATTAATCCCTTAATACCTGTTGATCTTGTTATAGATCATTCGGTTAAGGTTGGAAAGAGCGCAACATCCGATGCACTTTCTTATAACATAAAGATAGAAATGGATGAAAATATCGAGAGATATAAATTTCTGAAATGGGGGCAAAATTCTTTTGAAAATTTTAGGGTTGTTCCGCCTGGAACTGGTATATGTCACCAAGTTAATCTTGAGCATCTTTCTGATGTTATAAGCACTAGATCTGTGGATGGGGTATCATACATTTTTCCAGATACACTCGTAGGTACAGATAGCCATACAACAATGGTAAATGCGTTATCGATTTTAGGTTGGGGAGTTGGTGGAATAGAGGCAGAAGCGGCAATGCTTGGAATACCTATATCAATGCTTGCCCCTGCCGTAGTAGGTGTTAAGCTTATAGGCAAACTGCAAGAAGGAGTAACTGCAACTGATCTTGTGCTTGTAGTTACAAATGAATTACGCTCTAAGGGAGTTGTAGGTAAATTCGTTGAGTTTTATGGTGCTGGTATTAAAGAATTAACATTGGCAGATAGGGCCACTATATCAAATATGGCGCCTGAATATGGTGCTACATGTGGATTTTTCCCTATAGATAGAGAGACAATAAAATACCTTGAGCAAACAGCACGAAAAGAGCGAGCTGTGATTGTGGAGAAATATGCTAAGGAGCAGCATTTATGGTATGATGAAAGTCAAAGTCCTGTTTTTCATACAACTTTTACAATTGATCTTTCTTCAATAGTGCCTAGTATGGCTGGCCCTAAACGTCCTCAGGATCGTGTGGAGCTTTCAGGTGTTTCTCAAAATTTTGTAGATGCGCTTCCGGCATTAAGCAAGGATCATTCTAATATTGGAAAATCTTTTACAGTTGATGGGGTAGGGGGGATAAAAAATGGCTCTGTGGTTATAGCCGCCATTACAAGCTGTACTAATACATCTAACCCGTTTGCTATGATAGGTGCTGGATTGATTGCAAAAAAAGCCGTAGAGGCTGGACTGAATACAAAGAAATGGGTGAAAACTTCTCTTGCGCCAGGATCTCAGGTTGTTACTGAATATTTGAAAAAGTCAGGGCTTGAAAAATATCTAGATTCCTTAGGGTTTCAAACAGTAGGTTATGGCTGCACAACGTGCATAGGTAATTCTGGGCCTCTTGATCCTAAGATAGAGGATGTAATATCAAAAAATAAGATGGTCGTTTGTTCTGTGCTCTCTGGAAACAGGAACTTTGAAGGCCGTGTTCATTCACTAGTTAGAGCGAACTATCTTGCATCACCAATGCTATGTGTTGCATATGCATTAGTTGGAGAGATAGATATTGATTTTGAAAAAACCCCTATTGGTAGTAATGAAAAAGGTGATGTATATCTAAAAGATATATGGCCTTCTAATAAAGAAATTAATGATACTATTGCCAGCTCCATAACTTCTGAAATGTTTAAGGAAAAATATAATAATGTGTTTGATGGAACTGAGGATTGGAAAAAAATAAATACTACACAAAGCACGAGGTATAGCTGGGATGAAAGCAGTACATATGTGAAGAAGCCACCATTTTTTGATAATGATGTTAATATTTCAGATATCAAAAATGCAAGGATACTAGCAATCCTTGGTGATAGTATTACAACAGATCATATAAGTCCTGCTGGCTCAATACCTAAGAATTCTCCAGCTGGGGAATATCTTATTGATCATGGTATTAATGTTGGAGATTTTAATTCATATGGTGCAAGAAGAGGTAACCATGAGGTAATGATGAGGGGCACGTTTGCAAACGTACGTCTTTTGAATGAACTTGCTGATGGAAAAGAGGGTGGTTATACAAAGCACTATGATTCTGGAGAAATTGTTAGCATATTTGAGGCTTCAGAACGATATAGAAAAAGTGGTGTCCCGCTTATTATTATTGCTGGTAAGGAATACGGAACCGGCTCTTCAAGGGATTGGGCAGCAAAGGGTACTATGCTATTAGGTGTTAAAGCTGTTATTGCAGAAAGCTTTGAAAGGATACACAGATCTAATTTGATCGGCATGGGGGTTGTTCCATTGCAATTCCAGGGCAAGATGAACATAAATGGTGAGGACTTTGTAGATATAATTGGGCTTGCAACCCTTAAACCTAAGGGGTTTGTTAAATGTATGTTCTTAAGAGATGGTAAGATAATTGAAGAGGCGCAGTTGCTTTGCAGAATAGATACAGATATGGAGCTTGAATATTTCAAAAGTGGTGGGATACTGAATTATGTACTTGGAGGTATATAGCTTGTAGGTCTTATTAAATTGTAATTAAAGAAGTATGTGAAGATGAGGTAGGCTTACAATTCTGCTTGTAATAAGGGGCTTTTTTGCTTATCTTGCCAGGGCAAGTGATATATTCTTAGTGCCAAATGTTTTTAGATGTAAAAAGATTAAGTAATCTACGGGATCTACCACTGCCTTCATATGCCACTCTCTACAGTGCTGGTATGGATTTAATGGCAGCTATAGATCAAGGGGTAGTGATTAAAAGTATGGAAAGAAAGTTGATTCCAACTGGAATAGCAATTTCTATACCGGAGGGGTACGAAGTTCAGATAAGGCCAAGATCTGGTCTTGCTATCAAGCATGGTATTACTTTAGTCAATGCTCCGGGCACAGTAGATGCTGATTATAGGGGTGAGATCTTTGTGCCACTTATAAACCTTGGTGGAGATGATTTTACTGTTGAAAGAGGCATGAGGATTGCGCAACTTATTCTAAATAAATTTGAAACAGTAAATTGGAATATGGTTGAAGAGCTTAATGAAACAGTAAGGGGTGTGGGTGGATTTGGATCAACGGGTATAAAATAACTAATGTTTGGTAATAATATAAAACTGAAACCAGAAAGTGGTGACGGTTCTAGCCTAAAGGTTCATTCTATTTTTCATACTATACAAGGAGAAGGTCCATTTGCTGGTAGGCCTGCAACGTTTATCAGGCTTTCTGGCTGCAACCTTGCATGTAATTTTTGTGATACAGAGTTTGATTCTTATGAAGTGTTAGATGTAGATCTAATAGCAACTAGAGTTTTAGCTCACGAGGGGCTTGTTGTTATCACTGGAGGGGAGCCTTTTAGGCAAACGCTTGGTCCATTGTGTAAGCTATTAACATCATATAAAAAGGATGTGCAGATAGAGACGAATGGTACTTTATACAATGAAATTGATAACAAGGTAACAATAGTATGTTCACCCAAGAATGTTTCTGGTATGTATTCCAGAATTAGAGAAGATATCTTGGTGAGGGCAACTGCTATCAAGTTTTTAATATCTGCTTATGATAAGAGATATAATGATATTCATGAAGTAGGGCAGAGTGATTATAATATTCCGGTATATGTTCAGCCGATGGATGAGTATGATGATGAAAAGAACAAAGCTAATATGCTGAAAGCGATTGAGATAGCTAAATCTTATAATGTTATATTAGGCACTGTTAACAAAGGTTGTATTTAATAGATGCTAAAGCTATAAAGGCAAGGAAAGAGAGATCGGATTTCTCAAATCGTAATGCTAAGCGTCGATTTTCTTTGAGTTTAGCGAA
>NZ_JARGYT010000095.1:0-4666 GCF_034470605.1 Candidatus Cyrtobacter comes | reverse complement strand
AATCGACGCTTAGCATTACGATTTGAGAAATCCGATCTCTCTTTCCTTGCCTTTATAGCTTTAGCATCTATTAAATACAACCTTTGTTAACAGTGCCTAAGTTTCTTTGTGATAATGGAGCAGATCCAAATGTTTCAGACATGTCTAATGGTCCATTAGATATAGCGGTGCATTATGGGTACTCTCCACTTATAGGGTCATTAGTAAAAGCTGGTGCAAATCCATATACAAAAACAGTTCCAGGAAAGTTATCTCCTATAGAGCGGGCCGCGTTTAATAATATGGTTGTGGCTGTAAAAGCTATGTTGCGGTCTAGTCATAAGTCCGAAGGTTTCCCACTTCATTTCACTGCTGAATCTATGAAAAGCCTCAGGCAGAGATTTTTCAACTTCTTATCGAGAATGGTTTTAATTATTCGGCCCGTTTAAAAAATGGTGGAACAATACTGCATGCTGCAGCTTTGCAAGGTAATAAAGCTCTTATAGATGCGCTTTATGGACTAAAAGTGAATGGATCTAAGTCTGGATCTAAGTTAACATTGGTACCAAAACCACTTGATGTACTACAGTATTTTTGCTACATCAAAGATGGTGCTGGCAATACGCCAGCGCATAATGCTGTCTCTGTAGATGAGTTGCAATTTTTAGAAACGCTTTGCAGGTGTGTGCCAACAATATATCTTGGCGCAACAAATAATGAAGGCAAAACTGTGCTAGATGTTGCGATGAATGGGTGTGGCAGGAAACAAATGATAAAGTTTCTTCAAAACAAGGGTGCCATTTCTAACATGAAAGGTGAGTTTGATAAACTTTGGGCATTTGTCCGGAATAAAGGTCAGGATTCTAATGCTCTTTTTATAGAGGAATATATAAGGCTCAATAAGGAAGATAGTAGAAAATTGACCGATTGGTTAAATGGTTACAGTGACGATGATGGATATACGGTCTTACATCATCTAGCAGTGAAGGGGCAAGTGGATGTATTTAATGTGATAGCGGGTCAAATCAATTTGGGTCCGCTAAATAAGAATGGTATGTCTCCGATAGATTTGGCTCTGCAAAAGATTGATTTTGTAGTTGAGATGCTTATCGCTGGCTAGCTGGGATTAGATGGAAAGTTTTCTAAAGTATTTGAGAATCTTATTGAGATACTTTGAACCATTCGGTAACTGGTGATCATGCTAGGGATTCGATGCTCGAAGGAATCAAATGTGGTATGGCAGAATTTCAGAATATAAAATATCAAGTATATATAATTCAACTTAATGATGATGGTGTGCCTAAACTAAAAGAGGTAATAGATCTTGGGGGAGTGCTTTAACAAGATGTTATGTATTCTAAACTCGGCAGAAGGAGGTAAGAGTAATGAAGCTAGAGAATTTATGTTGAATGAGGTGTATGTTGCTTATGGGGCGAAGACTTGTGATGGAATGAGAAAATGTTTGGAAGAGCAAGCGCGAAATTCTGGTCATGTAGAGGGGGAAGAAGAGGTAGGAGGAGAAGAAGAAAGTGATAAATGCGCTTCTAATTTTGGTATAGATGCTGATGAAGTAGAATTAGGCGCTAATGGGTTATTCGCTTCAGCTCCTGCTATGCTGTTAGATGTAATAGGTGCTCAGGGGGGGCATGCAGAATTAGAAACTGCATTTGATACGTTTGTTTGCTGCTGAGCGTACTAATGTTCTTGCGGCCGCTGATATTTCTGCTATTCAATAATATTATGATTAGTACAATTGAAGGATCTGTATGAGTGAGAGAAGGTATGAGAAGCTTAAAGATAAATGCGATAATCAAGCGGAGTGTGATTATGAAGCAGAACCACATTTAGTTACTCAAGGCTCTGGTCAGGCTAGTATGCTTAATGGTAATGGACAATTGGCTGATGATCAAACAGAATTGATGCATTCTGTATGGGATGCGTTTGCTGCTCAG
The DNA here is from genome assembly GCF_034470605.1 of Candidatus Cyrtobacter comes. Classification (NCBI taxonomy): domain Bacteria; kingdom Pseudomonadati; phylum Pseudomonadota; class Alphaproteobacteria; order Rickettsiales; family Candidatus Midichloriaceae; genus Candidatus Cyrtobacter; species Candidatus Cyrtobacter comes. The sequence continues at coordinate 2,735 of NZ_JARGYT010000095.1, read as the reverse complement.
TGTGTAGTTCGTGGTGATTTTATAGCTATGCAATAATATTATGAGCAGTAAGATTATTGCTATAAATTAAGAAGGGCTGTTCAAGATATGTTTTTATCTACTTGGCGCTAAAAGGTCATATTTTATATTAGCATTAATTTAGTGGTAAATGGATATGCATTGATGTATCAAATATCCTTGATTCAATGGATAAAATAGCTATCTAGCCTTTTTGCACCTGTAGCTCAGTGGAAAGAGCGTTGCCCTCCGGAGGCAAAGGTCGTGAGTTCGAATCCCACCAGGTGCGCCATTACAAGGGTCATAGTATATCTAATAGAGCCAAGAGAAAGGGTTGTGAATTAGGTGATAACAGCATTATCTATTTTTAGTTGCATAATATATTTGATGCTCTTGAAGTAAAGAGATACTCTATTCAATATGAGGTGGTATTCACTATAATTTTTACTGTGCCGCTTAAGTTGCAAGATTTTATACTAGATATATACGTAAAATTTAAATTGTTTATGAATTTTATATCTACTGATAAGAGTCTCTCCGCTATATAATGCGAAGCACAGAGAATTTATATATGTTCAGCAGTTAGTTTATTTATAAAGACGCAATCACAAAGCCAGTAATGGCCTTGGAAAAAGGCCTGATGGCTGGGGTGGATGGATTCGAACCACCGAATGACGGTATCAAAAACCGTTGCCTTGCCACTTGGCGACACCCCAAGCCCAGATGTAAGGCGACAATATAACTTAATTGATATGGTAGTCAAGATCCTTAATTTTCGAAGATACTGTTATGCAATATTTTTGATTATCTTTACTTTTTAGTATGAATATTATACTTTTTTTAAACTTAATCATATTTTCTTATGTCAAGCATTATAGGGCTTTCTGTAGTTTTTGGATCTTTAATAACTGGATATTTGGGGAATGGTGGTATAATTTCTATACTTTTGCACCCATTTGAATGGTTAATAATAGTTGGTTGTGGTATTGGGGCATTTATATTTAGTACTAACAAATCTATCAGATCTTATGCCTGGAAGGGGGTTAAAAAATTAAGCAAGGCAGATGCGTATAAAGAAGATACAGGAATTTTATTGCTATCTTCTATATCATCAGTATTGAAATTTGTTCATAAAAGCGGCGTTGTTGAATTAGAGAAGCATCTAGACGTGCCGGCAACTAGTCATTTATTTAAAAAACTTTTGGAAATGCCGTCTGGAGAAGAGGTGGTTAGTTTTTTCTGTGATTATATGAGGCTTCTTGTTATGGGCTTTGATAAAAGTCATGATCTTATAGATCTTATGGATAGGCATATAGAAAAGAAAAAGGCTGAATTATATGGTGTTTATTCTGCTATAGCAAAATTGGCCGATGCATTTCCTGCTATAGGTATTGTGGCGGCGGTACTTGGTGTGATAACGGCAATGGCATCTGTAGGTGCTGATGCTGCAGTACTTGGAGCTAGGATAGCATCTGCGCTTGTAGGTACATTTGCCGGAGTTTTCTTATCATATTGTGTTGTTGCGCCAATTTCTAATTTTCTTGAAAAATTTTCTGATTATGAGATATCAGTATTTGAATCTGTAAAATCAGCTATAGCTTCACATGCGGATGGGAATCCGCCAGCCATCTCTATTGAATTTGCAAGGCAAGTCTTACCTTCAAGTATGAAGCCTTCTTTTGAAGATCTGGAGAAAATATTGCAGAAGGTGCAGATATGAAAAAATCAGTAATAGTCAAAAGAAGAAAAAAATCATCACTCCCGGAAACAAAAAGTGGTGCCTGGAAGGTTGCATATGCAGATTTTATGACTGCTATGATGGCGCTTTTTATGATGTTGTGGATTTTAAATTCCGCACCATCAGAGACTTTGAAAAATATAGCGATGTTTTTTGAACCATCGTTTAGCATGTTTACTGCAAAGAAAGAAGAAGAGGTTGTAAATGCAGATAATTCTCAAACATCCAGCAGCACAACGGACCAATATCCAGATAATATGACTGCATCACAGGAGGCTATGGTGGCTGAAATAAAGGGTGATCTTACCCTTAGTGCCTTTCGTGATAATATAAATATAGTAAAAAGGCCAGATGGATTATTGATAGAGATAGTAGACCAAAATAAACACCCAATGTTTGAAAATAACGGATCAAAGCTTTCAAAGAGTGCGCAAGTAATACTATCAAAAATAATATCATTAATAAAATATTCTAATAGCCCGCTTGCTATTAGTGGACATACAGAAAAGCCTGTAATTAGGGCCGATGGTTATTCCAGTTGGGCGCTTTCTTCAGAGAGGGCCGTTTCAGCATTAGCTTTTCTTTTGAGTAGCGGCATACCATCCGAAAGAATACACAAGGTTGTTGCCCTCTCTGATACTGATCCGTTGGATAATGATAACCCATATGCCATTAATAACAGAAGAATTTCCATAATGTTACTTTCAGATTCCAATAGCCCATCCTATAAAAAATCGTCTCCTATTGCTAGGTAGATTAAAATAATCTATTTGGCATTGCCCTAAAAACAATTAACAGATTGTAAGTTAAGATGGTAGTAGATGTATTGTATTACTATGCTGAAGCTTTTTGTATATATTCTTCTCTTCTTTAAGGTCTTTTGCTACCTTATCAACCGCTTTTAGGCACTGTTAACAAAGGTTTTGCCAAATAATGGAAAAGATGCAATATTATATTGGAGGCGATAAATATGGTATTTAGATGGATAAAAGGTTGTTTC
>NZ_JARGYT010000094.1:0-4669 GCF_034470605.1 Candidatus Cyrtobacter comes | reverse complement strand
GAAACAACCTTTTATCCATCTAAATACCATATTTATCGCCTCCAATATAATATTGCATCTTTTCCATTATTTGGCAAAACCTTTGTTAACAGTGCCTAATCAGCAAGGAGTAAAGGGCTTTGCAGAGCTTATGAAAACCTCTATACAGAATCCTATAACAAGCAATAGTACTGTAGTTAGTTCAGCAGCCTTGGAGAATGTAGGTATGTTGAGAAAATGGGCTAAGGAAAAGATAAATAAAGTAAAGGAAGCAGATTTTGCTATAAAGAAAGCTGTATCAGATCGTGATTTTGCTTCTGGCTCTGTAAAGGTACTTGCAGCAATAAATACATCCGAAGAGGCACTTACTGAATTTATGCTAGTTAAAAATAAGTTGGTTTCTGCTTATCAAGCAATAATGAATATGAATATATAGGTCAATAATATTTTCTAGTAAAGATACTGTTTACAGGGCAATATATAAAAAACATTAGCCTTGAGAATTGTTTTAGGCCACAAACTACTTGCAAATGATTCTCAATAGCATTAGATTCAGGGACGAAATACATTTGTTGTCACGGCTTTTATCTATGAAATTATCAGAAGTAGGAAGCGGAGTTTCTTTTGTGATTCGCTCACTAGTAGATGTGAATAATTCTGTCAAAAAATTGCTTTCTATGGGCATCACATGCGGAAGCTTTTTAAGTGTTACAATGCAAATAGGTGGTATTGGTACTATGGTAGTATTTGCAGGCTCGAAATTAATTGTTTCTAAAGATGTTGCAAATTTAATATATGTAGACTTGGTTTATTAACAATATTATTAAGCTACCTATGGATATCACTACTGCATGCATTATAGGACAGCCAAACTCTGGAAAATCTACAGTGTTTAACATATTAACTGGCTCAATGGTAAAAACTAGCAACTGGCCAGGCTCAACAGTTGAGAAAAATCTTGGAAAAATAAAAGAAAGCGGTATAGAGCTTATTGACCTCCCAGGTATTTATTCTCTAGATGCCTTTGCTCGAGATGAAAAAATATCAACATCATTCTTAGAGAAGAAGAATTATGACCTAATAATTAATGTAGTAGACGTAACTAATTTACAAAGAAATTTTTATTTAACCCTTCAGTTACTTGATTTCAAAAAACCACTTTTACTAGTTATTAATAAAAAAGATAAAACCAACACTATTTGTATAAATGAAAAAAAGCTTTCAGAACTCCTTAACTGTTCAGTTATTTATATTTCTGCACGAAAAGAAAAAGAAGCTAAACAACAACTATTAGCCGAGCTCGTTAAAGTATCTAATAAAACTGTAGTAGACCATCCTATTGTACAAAATGCTAGTGTATTGGATAAAATACAAGAAAGGAATCGTATAATAGAACAAATTTTAAATCTTATAATGTACTCAAAGACTAGCTCTAAAGTCTCTGAGTTCCTGGATCGAATTTTACTAAACAAATTTTATGGCTCTTTAGTACTCTGCTTTGTACTACTTGGGCTCTTTTCATTTAGCATAAATGCGGGCGGTATATTGGTAGATAATATATTATATCCATTAAGAGGTTTTTGGGATTATATACACAACAAATTACCAGAATACACTATAGCGAATACCGTTTTAGGTGGTGTATGGCTTGGCGTAGAGACACTTTGCAGCTTTTTTCCAATAATATTTTGCTTATATATTTTTATATCTGTTTTAGAAGAAAGTGGATATATGGCAAGGCTCGCCGCACTAACTAGTAACTTGTTTAATTTTATAAAATTGCCTGGAAAAGGTATTATAATGTTTATCATAGGATTTGGTTGCAATGTTCCAGCAATACTAGCTACGCGATCGATACAAAATGAGTGGGCAAGGCATAAAATGATTCTCTTATTACCGTTTATGTCTTGTGGCGCAAGATTAGCGGTTTTTACTATAATATCCTCTGCTATTTTTCCCTCTAGCGAATCGTATATTATATTGATTTTATACATTATTGGCACATTATGTATGATTTTAACAGCCCTATTATTAGGATTTTTTACTAATGCAAGAGAAAGCATTATAATGGAAATGCCAGATTATAGCATCCCTTCAGCAAGGCTAATTATAAGATCTGCATGGGCACACTCATATCAATTCATAATTGGCGCAGGTAAATTAATAATACCACTCGCATTCGTTTTGCAGATTATTGGTCACATTTCCATAAACTTTAATTTTACTGATATTAACAACTCGATACTCGCCTACTGCTCTAATGGGCTACTACCTATATTTGAACCAATAGGAACACATAGTTGGCAATTGGTTGCCGCTCTTATTGCAGGCACTATAGCTAAGGAACTAATACCAGGCACTTTATTCACCATTTTTTCTATGAGCGATGGTAATGTTTTTGGTATATCAGCGCTAATTAAGCAACTTTTCAGCAATAAGTATGAAGCTTTTTCATACCTGTTATTCGTTTTAATATATTCTCCATGTATATCAGTTTTCGCAACATCCAAGAAAGAAGCTGGCACTATGATTGCTTTTATTGGTATAATCTGGTCTACGGTACTTGCTTATCTTATCTCATTTATTTTTTATAAAATTAGTATTCAATTCTTTTTGAATTAAATGAATATATCTACATTAGAAACTAGAGGTGTCATATCTGTTACTGGAAGTGAAGCTGGTAGTTTTTTGAACAAAATCTTAACTAATAATGTACCAACAGAGAAAGGTATTCTTATTTATGCGTTATTATTGAATCCTCAGGGAAAAGTCTTATATGATTTTTTTATAGAAAAAAGTGCCGATGATAGATTTATATTAGATGTCCCAGCTGCTTATATAAACGAAATAATAGCTAAACTGGATATATATAAGTTAAGCCTAAATTTGCTCATAAAAATTGAGGATTTTAGTATTACTGTTTCAGATTATGCGTATTGTCAGAGCTCTCTTTCAGATCCAAGATTTAGCGGATGCTATAGAACACTAGATGCACATACATATAATTCCAATATTGAGTGGTATAACATTCTAAGAATTAATTCTATAATCCCAGAACATACCGTAGATTTCGAACCTAGAGAATTTTTTCCAACGCATATGTCAATGCATAAATTTGGCTCGATAAATTACAACAAAGGATGCTATGTGGGGCAAGAAGTTATAGCAAGAATGACACATAGAGGAAATATAATGAAATGCCTGTATCTAGTGGAGCTGAAAGAAGAGGTGAAAGAATTAACTTGTAGAGATGTAATTTATGAAGGCCTAACTATAGGTAACTTATTGAGCTATCATAAAAACTTTGGTATTGCTATACTACGTATTGAAGAAAGTAATAAAATAATACAGAATAGCGGCCATGCTAGTGTTTCTAGAGTTCGTTTGAGGATTTTAAAATGTTTATAAGGTTTTTTTTACTCGTTTTATCTTTTATATTTTGTTGTATGCCTGTTTTTGCTAACCAAAAGATGATTAGAATAGATTTGAAATACGGATCTGTATATATAGAATTATATCCTAGCAAAGCTCCAATGCATGTTCAGAGGATTATAGATCTCGCTAATGATGGATTTTATGATGGTCTCTACTTTCATAGGGTAATAGATGGGTTTATAGCCCAGACAGGTGACCCTAAGGGTGATGGCACAGGCAGAAGCAAATTTCCAAACCTTGAACCGGAGTTCAATGATATTAAGCATGTGAAAGGTATTGTATCTATGGCAAGAGCTTCAGACCCTGCCAGCGCTAATAGTCAATTTTTTATTATGCTTGGTGACGCCCCACATTTAGATGAAAATTACACAGTATTTGGAAAAGTAATAAAGGGTATGGAGTTTGTTGAAATGATAAAAATTGGAGATAAAAAAGAGAACGGGAAGGTAAAAAATCCTGATAGAATACTTTCAATGAAGGTCGTTGATGATTTTGAAGAGAATTAGTTATAAAATATATTTTTGTAAAGCCAAATTATAATCAAAGCAGCCGAATGATAATCTAAGTTCAATTTGGAAGAGGTTGAGTATCAACCAACTAGATTTGAAAGAAAGGTAATTAATTTTTTGAAATGAAGAAATGGCTGAGCATTAGGGTTGCTATACCTTTGCGGCCTTAGATACAAGCGCACGAATAAGTTATTGAATTACATTACAAATCAAGGTATCAATACCAACACTTTGTGTGCTATAATTCAGCTTAAATCACTATAGCACCATTTCTTCTTAAATCTGCATGGGGCCATGCTCCTTTTACATACTAACATATAGCTAAAGCGTCATAAATAGTATGCCAACCTTATAAATACTTTAATTATCATCGAGTTAAGTCTAATAAAATTACTTTGATATAATCATTTTATACTGCTTCAGCTATACATCAAATTCTATACTACAGATACTAAGTTCTAATTTTCGTAGATCTGCCGCTGATCCATATTTATTTGTTGAATGTACTCACCTATTAATCAATGATACGCAAAATGATGTGTAAGATTATTGAATTTAACGAATATCTAACATACAATCTTGATTATAGGTTAACCACTATTGAGCGCAGTATGTATTCTTGTGAATTGTGGCCCTATGATTATATCTTAGGCACTGTTAACAAAGGTTTTGCCAAATAATGGAAAAGATGCAATATTATATTGGAGGCGATAAATATGGTATTTAGATGGATAAAAGGTTGTTTC
>NZ_JARGYT010000093.1:0-4670 GCF_034470605.1 Candidatus Cyrtobacter comes | reverse complement strand
GGAAACAACCTTTTATCCATCTAAATACCATATTTATCGCCTCCAATATAATATTGCATCTTTTCCATTATTTGGCAAAACCTTTGTTAACAGTGCCTATTGTATCTGCTATAGAATCTGCATGGAAAAATAAAGCACTTTCTTCTACATTACTTTTTCCTATAACAAAATCTCCAAAACCGTTATCTTATTTCCCATCAGAACTGCACAATCATATAAAAGAGACAGCGCTTCCCACCTATATAGAGGGTTTGCGAGAGATAGCTAATTTATATAGCCCACTTAATAAGTTAGAATGGCTATTTCGTTCTTTTAAAGGTGCCTGCACTTTAATGCCAATACCATTTTACATTATGTTTGCAATAAAATCTAATGAGGCTGGTGCCTTAGAAAGGGGAGGGGCAAATAGCATTCTTGATGAAATAAGGGCGCAAAATCTAGAACATACACTTTGTTTTGAACAGATAGATAACCTATTGATGTATGATTCCAACCTACCTGATTATTATTGCAATTAAGTGCCAAGCTACTAGATTTGTATACTTATTTATAGCCAAGCGCCAAAGTTTAACCAAGCTGTTGGCTTGGCAGGATATTTTGTGCAAAATACACTGGCACGTTTTTTATCAAATTGCTCTACTGCAGTTTTTGTATGTAATCCTCTAGTGCACATTGTATCAAATGCGCTACTTTTTATAACGATGCCAACAATTTTGATGTACTCTTATATCTATTACCTGCTTCTAGGTACTCTCTGCCTTAGATCATTAATTTTTTGTCATTGTATTTTATGATAACAAAAATTCTAATTCAACCTAACTTACTATATAGCTAAGGCGGTATAAAATGATTACATAAAAAGTAATTTTATTAAAACTTAACTTAATGATAACTAACCTATTTTTAAAATTAGTCATGTACCATTTCTATGACGCTTTAGCTATAGTAGCTAAGTTTACTTATGCATAGAAAGGTAATCCACAATTTTGTGCATTTTCATACTGTTGGAGCCTTTAACTAAAGCTACGTCTCCGTTTGAAAGAAAGCCAGAAATAGTATTTATAAGGCTATCCATTTCTTGAAAATGTAGGGCTATTAAATTCTTATTGTGAAATCTTGTGATAACTTCACTATGTGTAAACTCCATTAATTCACCAATGGTAAATAAGAAATCTATATTATTTAATATAAGCTGCTGAGCGATTTCTCTGTGCATGCTTTCAGAATCTTTGCCAAGCTCTTTCATATCACCCAGTATAGCAATAGATCTTAAGGATAATTGTTTTGCATATACAGATAACCCTTTAATAGCAGCTTTAACAGATAATGGGCTAGCGTTATATGAATCATCTATAATATGAGCGCCCGAAGGAGTTTTGATGATATGCCCTCTACCATGTGATGCGCTAATGCGGTCAATGAAGCTTTCATCAATTTCATACTGTGCTGCATAAATTGCGGCAAATGCGCATAGTATATTTTCGGCAAGATGTTCACTTATAAATCCATTCAAGAGAAAATCCCTTTTCTGCCCCAAAAGATTTAGTGTTATTTTTGTTTTAGAGCCATCAAACTCATATTTTTCAATCTTAAAATCGCCTTTCTTACCAAATGTCAATATATTAAATCTAGTTTCTATTAGTTGTCTTATAAATTTGCTGTATTCATCATCTGCATTTAAGATTACATAACCACCATCATTCATACCATCTATAATCTCTGCTTTAGCTCTTGCTATTTCCTCAATGGAATTAAACTGTGCAAGATGAGCGGGAGCTATACAGCTTATTATTGCAATATCGGGTTTTGCAATTTTTGAGAGGAATGAGATTTCACCGCTGGCGCTCATTCCCATTTCCAGTATGCACAGATCAGCATCATTTGGGCAATTGGCTAATGAAAGAGGCATGCCATAGTGATTATTAAAATTTCCTTTGCTAAAGTGTACATTATAGAGCTTGGATGTTAGCTCCGATATTATATTTTTGATTGTAGTTTTCCCAACACTTCCAGTAACGCCAAGTACCTTGACATTTTTAAAGCAGTGGTTTCGTTTATATTCAGCAAGCTTTATAAGTGCATCATGGGTGTTTTGAACTTTTATTATATTATCTCCATGTGCTTCAATATCTTGGTTAACTATACAAAGTGCTGCCCCTTTTTCTAATGCCTTGCCCCAAAAGATACCACCGTCTACATTTTTTCCCTTTATTCCTATAAATATACCTCCAGCATTTATAGCTTCAGTATTTATAGAGACCCCAGTAAAATTAGAAATGCAAGAAACATCCAAGCCAAGTGCTATACATATACTGTCAGTATCCCAAATGGGCATATTTACAATATTATTTGAAAAAATCTTTCATAAGTACAAGAAGAACCTCTATGAAAATTAAAAAGATAATAATCATTTCAAGTCTTGAGGAATGTGAATGCTGAAGTTCTGTAGATAAAATACCGTACAATTCCTGTATAACATTCAGCCTTGTATCAAGTACAGAAATTCTCTGCTCTAATTCCATGAAATAGACTGCCATTTCATAATACTGTTCATACATAGGCTTTTTCCAGAAAAAGTCTGGTGTATCCAGTACGTTTGTATTTAAACTTGCTGAATTTTTAGCAGAAAACAGATTCCCTATTTTTTTTGCCAGCTCTTTTCTTGAAAGTGATATTTTGCCAGTTTTAATAAGTTCAAGAGGTATAGATTTATTCTCATTAATAGTTTTTTCTATATAATTTTCAATCACCTCTAATTTAGCAGATTGAGCAAATCCATAAGAAAGTGAAAGCCTCAGATGTATTTCATTGCTTCCAAGCACAACAACATCACTTTCCTCATCTATATGAGTTGCAGATTTTTCACTAAACTTATATTCAAGTCTTTCTATCGTATTAGAATAAGATAAATCTTCAGCATATCCAGAGATGCTATCTAGTATAGATTTCTGTTCCTGAGCATCTACGCCCCAAAACACAACACATCCAAAATCAAAAATAAAAACCGCACTCTCAGGGTTTATCTCAAAATAGAGAACATCATAACTTATAGTACAAGAGCGACCAGAGGCACTAAGCAAACCTAATATCAAATTCAGATTGTAGCTAGTGCAAGTGCAGTACGAAGTAACCTGCATATTAATATCAAACAATTTACATCCATTATATAGATAAGTCCTTATCAGTCAACAGCTCTGCTAAAAAGCAATTCAATTATAAGGGTCTTTATAATATAATATGCTATTTTATATTCCAGTTTTCAAGCCAAAGTTCTGTAGTTAGAAGTGCAGCAAACGGGTGCATGTGCTCTACCATGCCGTGGGCGACCTTATGGATCAAATTTTGCATTTTATCTAGATCCACAAGATTATTTCTTGCAAAATAACCTTCCAGCAACAATTCTTGTATTCGTTTTATATTTTGTTGCAATCCAATTTGTAGCACTCCAGAAGTTTCTCCTTTAGATCTACGGAAAGGTAGATCTGTTTTGAAAAATTCACTAACAGCTCTTCTGAATGGTAATCTACTATTATGCTCATCATAAGAGTTGTATATTGGCATTTTTAGGCATAGCTCAACCATTGGCTGGGAATAGTACGGATAAAGGATTGGTACTCCCCCTGCTTTATTAGAGATCTTAGATTGAAATGGTCCAACGAAAATAGATAATATTTGTGCAAGTTTGGCAGGTGGGCAACCATTGTAACTTCGCATAAATCTTGGCATCAAGAGTTCTTTATATGTATTTTTATCTATACTACCCTTAAACCAATCACTTACTTTAAAATCATAATATTGTAACGGATTAAAGCTTTTTGTATAATGTTGATATAATCCTGATAATGCCTTTGTTAAGAAAAAGAATATGCTTTTTCTGCTAAGGCGAGTAAGCTTTCTTGCGTTATCTGTGATTCCACTTAGTCCTTTATCTAAAAAATAATCACAAAGGGCTCGATCTTGAATGCCTTCACAAAATATCTGATCGCCCCCATGGCCATCAAAAACTACTGATTTTCCAGCGACCACACTATCATCACCATCCCAAATTTGATTCACGATGCAAGTAAAAGATGGTCTATCTACTCTTTGTGATATTTTTTCCCCTATTCTTTTCCACGGTCTTGCATCACCAACCTTTTTTAATGATACGCCGCAGAAATCTGTTACCTTTTTTGCATGATTATATTCACTGGATGATGCCACTTCATCCACGCCCCAGGTGAAGGCACTTATTCTATCCTTATTATCTGTAACATGGGCAAGGCTCATTAGCATTGAGCTTGAATCAAGCCCCCCTGATAGTGAAACAGATACATTGAATTCATGATCTGATAATGCCTTAACTGTATTTAAAAATGTTGGTATTATTTCTTCATGAGAAAAATCCCCTTTTATTTCAAAAGGATTCCAAATTTGTACAAAGCTTATTTCTCCACGAGAAATTTTTAGACCAAAGCCATTTTCGACTTCAAATATTTCTTTAAAAGGTGTGCTTTCAGAATTTAATAACTGATTAAGATTGGCGAAAAATAGAGTGTAAAAGTGTTCGGTATTTAAATTTGCGCCAGCGCCCATAGGCACTGTTAACAAAGGTTGTATTTAATAGATGCTAAAGCTATAAAGGCAAGGAAAGAGAGATCGGATTTCTCAAATCGTAATGCTAAGCGTCG
>NZ_JARGYT010000092.1:0-4708 GCF_034470605.1 Candidatus Cyrtobacter comes | reverse complement strand
TTGGCGCATTGATTGGCAGTACTTTAATAGCTATCGGATTACTGAATGGCTCAGTTAATACAGATGCGTTCACTTGCTTTAGTGGATAAGATTTTACTCCCTAATCTTCCAGAAAAAAGCGTCATTGTCATGGATAATGCAGCCTTTCATAAGGATATGCAACAAATCATTCAAGATGCTGGCCATATTTTGCTTTACTTACCTCCGTATTCACCGGATCTCAATCCAATCGAGAAAAAGTGGGCTCAGGCTAAGCAAATTCGTAGATCCACTAATTACTCTATCAATCAACTTTTCAATGACTATTTATCGTGACTCTTTTATACCGGATTAGCTATATATAACACGATGTTGTTGTTATAGGTTCATAAAGGTGCAGAATGTTTATTGATAAATTTTTACTGCGCATTGTAATGTTTGCAAGAGGTGTTTGTTTAGCACGAATATCCGGTTGATTTAAGTAATAGATTGGTAATGCGTGTTCTCTTGATACTCTAGATAAGATCATAGCAAGTAATAATAATATGTAATACCTCAAGTATATGATGATCATATAGACTGTGTAATCATTATTCGGAATATTAAATATTTTCAAGGCCGATAAAAATCAACTATCTGTTTGAATGTTCATAAAAGCTTTGGTTAAACTATTGCAAATTCAAAATCATTAATGAGCCGAGATATTTTTAGCTCATTAATATTATCCATTTCATGTGCTCTCTATAGATGCCCAGATGGTGATGCGGCGCGCTCGCGAGAAAGTGGGAAGGTTTGCGTGTGAGTTAAGAAAGCAAACGCGCCGCATCACCATCCATCAAAATAGCATATTAAGAACACATTAAGCACTTCCACTATTGTAAGTTGTTTAAGTCTTATGTCAATACACAGCTTAAAATTTAGTAGAAAGAAATTTAATAAAAAATGACTAAAATAATAGCCTTATATAATATTGTGGACAAGTATTATCATAGATGGAAAGCTATAGCAAATACAATAAAATCTTTATAAAAGAGGCATATTTACCTTTTTGTAATAATGTTATGTTATAATTATTGAGGCTATATATGATACAAAAACTTAATAAATCTAGGGTTGCGCAAGATTATAATGCGCAAAACAAATAACAAGAGAATAATGCTCGTTTAAGATATTTGATATAAAAATCAATATGATATTCTATGTACAATAATCTTGTTATTGCACAATTAAATTGAATGGAGTATATAAATTTATGCAGTGCTTTTGCAAAACACAATGCAGGGTGGTTAATATAATAACAATGTTATGATGGTGCGTAAAGATTATAAGCCTTCGGAGAACGAGCAATATATGAACTCTCTCCATCTTGAATATTTCAAACAAAGACTCTTACAATGGAGGCAGGAATTGCAAGAAGAAATAAATAGGGCCTCTACGCTGCTTAAGGAGAGCCATTCAAATAGTGGTCTTGATTTAGCTGATTGCGCTTCAGAAGCGCTATACATAGGCTTAGAGCTCAGAACACAAGAAAGATGTAAAAAATTAATACTTAAGATAGATGAGGCATTAGAGAGAATAAGAAAAAAGGCTTTTGGCTATTGTGTTATTACAAACAAACCCATTGGCTTAAAAAGGCTAGAAGCAAGACCAATAGCTCTTTTTTGCATAGATGAGCAAGAAGAGCATGAGGCGTTTGAAAAGAATCATAATGATGAATCTTAAAAATCATAACTAATTTTAAATCTAATTATAGAGATTACATCTAGATTTTATCAGGCATATTGCTCCATGAGTTGATATTTTGTTATCATACTGCACCTAATGCTAAAATCTCTAATATGCTACTCATTGATAATTCTTTTACTATAAAACATCCAGCTGTGGGTTGTTTTTGGGCATTGCCTAAAAAGTAATTGATAAGGTACCTAAAGACCTTAAAGAAGAGAGAGATGTATACAGAAAGCATAACAATAGATTTGGAGTACTTTTTAGTTTTTCGGTTTAATCTTGCTAAATTATCTCTGTATGAAGAATTTTTTGCCTCAACTAAGCAGATTTATGCCTTTTACTTATATGATATTTACTATAAATATCATAAGCATCTGTGCATAGGTAATCAATATATCTAAAGCGCTATAAAATGGCATAATGTTTAGTGTATATAAATCATCAATCAAAATAGCTAATGACCTATCCAATACAATTTAGAAAAAAATAATGAAGCTGCATGAATCTGGTATGAAGTATGAAGAAGTATGGAAAAATCTGTCAATGAGAACATTAAGCAGATGGAAGAAGGAAATAATGCCTAAAGCGAATAGAAATAAGCCAAAAATCAATAAAGAGGCTTTAATGGAAGATATTAGAAAATATCCGGATTCGTATGGATACGAACGAGCAAAAAGGTTATGTGTAAGCAAGTCTAGTATTGCTTACGCGATGAAACTATTGTCAGTAACATATAAAATTTTACTACTTTTCCTACTTGCTTAATCCAAACCGATATCACTGAATTATGCACCTTTTTACCATCGCTCTGATACCAATCGAGTTAATCGCTTTCCAGCTTGAACTTCGCACTATACTTAGCTTCTTTTCCTCGAGAGACACTTCTGCAGCATTTGTATCTTTGTACTCCATCTTGTGCTCCGTTCTTAACCATATCAACAGATTTACACTTCTTCTTCCATCTTTATAACATCTTCTCCTCTATAAAACGTTTCTTTATCAAATATACTACTACATTCGTTTATAATCTGCCAACTGCTTTTAGGCGATGCCTATTTTTTTGCTCAATTCGATATAGCGTTTCTATGTGAATTTTGCTATCAACTAATTTAATTTCTCATTTCTTGAGCGGCGTGATCATTGCTATAGTGGTAATATGCATATTGATACTGGTTTTTTGGCTCTCAACAGTTGTACGATCTAATAGGCTCATGCAAGCCTTATCAGAGATAAACTTAAAGAATAACGAGCGGTATGAGAAAGAAGCTAGAGAAACTATTATAATATCTGAAAAAATTCATAATCTCCAAAATATACTACAGCAGCAGTTTCAATCTATGATCCTTTCTCAAAAATCGCAATTGGATCTTATGCAAAACCAACTTGCGCAGGCATCGCATGCAAATGAGAGTAAAATGGAATATACAAAAAAATTTATTCAAGAATCGCTCCATCAAATCAGGGAAAATAATGAAAAAAAGCTTGAGCAAATTAGGGTAACTGTTGAGGAAAAGCTCCAAAGTACATTAGAAAAAAGGCTCGGTGATTCATTTCAAATAGTAAGTGAGCGATTGGAGATGGTATATAAAGGCTTAGGTGAAATGAAATTGATTGCTTCTAGTGTTGGTGATTTAAAAAATGTTTTATCTAATGTCAAAACAAGAGGTATATGGGGAGAAGTGCAGCTAGCTGCAATATTAGATGAAATTTTATTACCTGAACAGTATGCGATAAACGTACAGACAAAGCCAGATTCGCAAGATAGGGTTGAGTTTGCTATAAAGCTACCAGGTAAAGATGAAAATGTTTGGCTCCCTATTGATTCTAAATTTCCATTGGAGGATTACCAAAGGTTTATAGATTCTCAAATGCAGGGTGATATAGATGGTGCAGAGTATCATAAAAAATTGATTGAAAATAGCTTAAAAAAGTGCGCTAAGTTGATTAGTGATAAATATATAAATCCGCCACATACAACTGATTTTGCTATTATGTTTTTACCCATCGAGGGAATGTATGCAGAGGTTTTAAGGATCAGCGGCCTTATAGAGGTTCTGCAACGAGATTATAGAATTGTAATAACAAGCCCTACTACATTTGCGGCTATGGTAAATAGTCTTCAGATGGGGTTTAGGGCGATTGCAATAGAAAAAAGATCAAGCGAGGTTTGGAAGGTATTAGAATCCATAAAGCCAGAATTTGTAAAATTTGCAGAGTTATTAAATAAAACAAGGGGGAAATTAGAGCAAGCAAGTAAGGCTATAGGTGATGCCGAGGCAAAAACAAGAACAATACAAAGGAAGCTCTCTAAAACAGAAAAAATAGATATGGAAGATGACGATTTATTGATTGAATAAAAATCAGGCGGATAGGTTGTTTTTTAATAAAAAAACAACAAGTGTGTAATAAATTATAAAAATATTTCTTTTGTGTGAAAATGCCCTAGTGACATTCTAGCCAGATTCTATTATATTAGGTTGGCGCCTTATGGTTGTAGCCACGTGTCGTATTTTAAGATGTGATGTATGGAATCCTATGCTCTTATGACCACATATTTCAGATGTGCGCTTATCCCAATCTCTCTGATGATGGTTATTTTTATGATGAATAGTTTTTTTGCCGCACCTTTTATATCAATTCTAGATTATAAGTTTTCATACCATTTGTATTGGCAGCGAGATATTACTAGGTGGCAAAGTAAGTAGCTTTGTTTTATAGCCGTTTCTCTACGCTACTATCTATTTATTTTCATATCTCGAGTTTTTGCTAGTTTTTAATCCCTGCTCATTTAGTGGCTGTATGGATAGCTAAGTTATCCATCAACTAGTTTGTTTTGTAACGGGTTGCTAGCCGTATATCGTGATAGTTATCTACTTGTTCAAAATCCGTATATATTTAGTATTAGGCACTGTTAACAAAGGTTGTATTTAATAGATGCTAAAGCTATAAAGGCAAGGAAAGAGAGATCGGATTTCTCAAATCGTAATGCTAAGCGTCGATT